>JAUNSE010000033.1 GCA_030539415.1 Desulfovibrionaceae bacterium | reverse complement strand
GGTCCGCCCGGCATTTTAACCTTCAAACATTCATGTCAAGGAATTCCTCATGATCAGCATCACTCCCAATGCCCAGCAAGAACTGGATCTGTTCTTCGGACAGCACCCCGAACTCAACAAGACCGTCCGCATCTATCTCGCCGCCGGAGGCTGAAGCGGCCCCAGACTGACAATGGCTCTGGATGACGCCAACGAACAGGACACGACTGAGGAAGCGAACGGAATCACCTGGTGCATGAGCCGCCTTCTGGCCATGCAGACGGGCGAGGTCCACCTTGACATATCGTACATGGGATTCGTCCTGACTCCCGAACATGAACTGCAGTCCGCCGGCGGCGGCTGCTCGAGCTGCGGATCCAGCTGCAGCATCTGATTCGGCCGAAGACAGCCGGCCAGGAGAAGCCAATGATTGACCTGAGTGAAGAGGCCGCGCGCGAGGTGGCGGAGTTTTTCGCCCAAAGCCCGGACGAGCCCAGAACCATACGACTGTTCATTTCGCCCGGAGCCTGCTCCGGCCCGGCCCTCAACATGGCCCTGGATCAGGTTGACGAGGACGACGTGACCGTGGAAAAGGACGGCGTGACCTTCTGCATGACAAAAGCCCTGGCCGAGCGGGTCGGCAATGTCCGCATCAGCCTGGACGGGGAGAACTTCGTCATCAGATGCGAGCGCCCGGTGGTCGATCCCACCGTCTTCTCCTCCTGTTCGTGCTGCTCCGGCGGCTGCGGCGAGAGCGGAGAGGGCGGCTGCTGCGGCTGCTGACGTTCGCGCGAAGGCGCGCAGGATAGGGATACAACAGCCTGCCCCGGCCCCGCGATCTGCTTCGCGGGACCGGGACAGGTGCCGCACGGCCGGCTTTTTGGGTGAGACGAGGGGGTGCTATGCAGGCAGCAGACATTCTGAAGGCCGCGAAGGGAACGGCCCGGCTCAGCCGGTCCGGACCGGCCACGCTGGCAAGGCTCGCCGCGGCCGCAGTCGAAGGCGGCCGCACGGCCGTGCTGGTGGCCAGGGACAGAAATTCCTTCGCCCAGCTTGCGGCCTTCGCCCAGCTCTTCTGCCCGTCCATGTCCGCCGGCGACATCCCGCCCGCGGTCCCGGCCTGGGAGCTGGACGTGGTCCAGCTGCCCCAGGGCCTGCTCGTGCGCGACGACTTTCTGGACTGGCCGCAGCGGCTGGCCGCCCTCTACGCCCTGACCATGCCCGGGCCCAGAGTGGTGGTGGCGAGCCCCGAGAGCTTCATGCTGCGCTGGCCGTCCGCGGATTTTTTCAAGAACAGCACCCTTGACCTCGAGGTGCAGTCCCAGATCTCCCAGGAGGGGCTTCTGGACACGCTCGCGGCCTGGGGCTACAGCCGCTCGCCCATGGTCACCAGGGCCGGCGAGATGGCCAGGCGCGGCGACATTGTGGATGTCTTCGCGCCCGGGCTGCGCCATCCGGTGCGGCTGGAATTCTTTGACGACACCCTGGAGGAGATCCGCCTCTTCGACGAGGACAGCCAGCGCTCCCTGGTGAGCCTGACCCGGATCACCCTGCTGCCGGCCAGGCCCTGGATGCAGGACAGCGCCTCCACCGCGGCCATGATCGGCCATATCGAAGCGCTCCTCAAGGCCGGCCGCATCGGCGAGGACATTGCCTACGACTGCTGCAAGGCGCTGGACATGGGCGGCAGGACCCTGCTGCCGGGCAGCGTCTCGAAGGACTGCACGGAGCTGGCCGACTGGCTGCCGAAGGACGCGGTGTATCTGTGCGAGGGCGAGCGGGACACGCGCGATGCCTTTGCCGAGTGCGCGGCCGAGCTGAAGGCCCGGCTCTACGGCGAGCGGGCCCCGGTGCTGCAGAGCGCGGAGCTGTGCCTCGCGGACAGCGAAAGACTCCCCTGGGAGCGGCGCGCGGGCGCGTCCGCGCTCTACGCCGAGCCGCTGGTGATGGGCGTGGCCGAGCAGGGCACGCCGTGCCAGGAGAGGCCGATACGGGCCTTCCAGGACCTCTTCCCCGAATCCGGCGCGGCCGACAGGCCCTGGCAGCACGTGAGCGGCCTGCTGAAGCGCTGGATGCGCGAAAAGAGCCGGATACTGCTGAGCTTTCCCTCCGGCCGCAGCCGCCAGCGGTTCCTCAAGCTGGCCGAGCAGGACGGCATCGTGCCGCAGCTGCGCTACGCCTCCGAGGGGCGCGGCCTCTTCGCCCTGATCTCGCCGGTCAGGCTGGGCGCCGAGCTTGTCTGGGACAATGCCTGCGTCCTGGGCGAGAAGGTGCTCCTGCCGAAGGCCGAGAAGTCCGCCAGGGTCTCGACCCGCGCCTTCAAGGGCATGGATGTCTTCGAGGACATCAGGGACGGCGAGCTCCTGGTGCACAGGGACTACGGCATAGGCCGCTTCCGCGGCCTGAAGAGCATCCTGACCGACGGGGTCGCCCACGACTTCCTGCTCATCGAGTACCAGGGCGCGGACACGCTCTACGTGCCCGTGGACAGGCTGGAGAACGTGCAGCGCTTCCGCGCCTCCGAGGGCGCGGCGCAGCCCCAGCTGGACCGTCTGGGCACGGTGGCCTGGAACAGCAGCCGCGAGAGGGCCCGCAAGGCCGTGGAGAAGATCGCGGCCGACCTCATGGAGATGTACGCCTACCGCAAGGTGGCCAAGGGCTTTCACTACGATCCGCCGGACGAGCTCTACCGCGAGTTCGAGGCGAGCTTCGGCTACGAGGAGACGCCGGACCAGGCCAGGGCCATCGAGGACGTGCTGCGCGACATGGACAGGCCCGAGCCCATGGACAGGCTGGTCTGCGGCGACGTGGGCTTCGGCAAGACCGAGGTGGCCATGCGCGCGGCCTTCAGGGCCGCCTCCAACGGCCGCCAGGTGGCGCTGCTCTGCCCCACCACGGTGCTGGCCGAGCAGCACTGCCAGACCTTCAGGGCGCGCATGAACGGCTTTCCCCTGCGCATAGGCCTGCTCTCCCGCTTCGTGTCCCACGCCCAGCAGCGCAAGGTCCTCGAGGCCTGCGAGCTCGGCGAGATAGACATTCTGATCGGCACGCACAGACTGCTTTCCGCGGACGTGCGCCTGCCCAATCTGGGCCTGCTCATCCTGGACGAGGAGCAGCGCTTCGGCGTGCGCCACAAGGAGGCCCTGAAGGAGATGCGCAAGAACGTGGACGTGCTGACGCTCACGGCAACGCCCATACCGCGCACCCTGCAGCTTTCCATGTCCGGCATACGCGACCTCTCGCTCATCGAGACGCCGCCCAGGGAGCGCAAGCCCGTGGTGACCGCCGTGCTCGAGCGCGACGACGCCGTGCTGCAGGATGTGCTGAAGCGCGAGATTGCCCGCGACGGCCAGGTCTTCTGGGTCTACAACCGCGTCCAGGGCCTGGCCTCGGTGCGCGACTACGTGCGCAGGCTGGTGCCCGACGCCAGAGTGGCCATGGCCCACGGCCAGATGCCCGAGGAGGAGGTGGAGGACGCCATGCGCAAGTTCTGGCACGGCGAGCTCGACGTGCTGGTGTGCACCTCCATCGTGGAGTCCGGCCTGGACTTTCCCAGGGCCAACACCCTCATCGTGGACCAGGCCCAGAAGTTCGGCCTGGGCCAGCTCTACCAGCTGCGCGGCCGCGTGGGCCGCTCGGACAGGCAGGCCTTTGCCTTCTTCGTGGTGCCGGACGCCTCGCACATGACCAAGATTGCCGAGGAGCGCCTGCGCATCCTGCAGGACATGGACTTCCTGGGCGCCGGCTTCCGCGTGGCCATGGAGGACCTGCGCCTGCGCGGCGCGGGCAACATCCTGGGCGAGGCCCAGACCGGCCAGATGACCAGGGTGGGCCTGGACCTCTATCTGGAGATGCTGGAGCAGGCCGTCGAGCGCATCAAGGGCACGGTCTCCTCGCGGCCGAACGCCTGCGAGGTGAACATCGGCGTCGCAGCCCGCATACCGGAGAGCTACATCAGCGACGGCCAGGAGCGCCTGCGCCAGTACAGGGCGCTCACGGGCGCCGAGTCGGGCCAGGAGCGCGAGAGCATAGCCCTGGGGCTGCGCGACCGCTTCGGCCCCTTCCCGGAGGACTTCCAGAACTTCCTGGCCGTGCTCGACTTCAAGCAGTTTATGGGCAGGATGCAGGTGGTGAAGGCCGACCTCGCCGCGACCCGCGTCAAGGTGACCTGGCTCGAGGGCCAGAGCGCGGCCGATCCCATAAAAATCCTGCAGTACCTGCAGCGCACGCCCGGCGCCCAGATGATACCGCCGGCCACGCTGGTCCTGCCCGTGCCCGGAGGCATGCCCTACAGGGAGGCGCTGGACAGCCTGCGCGCGACGCTGGAGGACATGCGCCTGGCCACGGAGGGCGAGGGCGGGGAAAAGAAGGAGCAGGTGGTGCTGGTCTCGCACGCCTCGAAGCGGGCCGGCCAGCAGCAGGGCGCGCCGCGCGACCTGCGCAGGGCCAGATCCCTGGCCGCGGCAAGGCCCGCGCCGAAGGAGCCTGCCCGCAGGGGATCCGCGAAGGGGCGCTGATGCCCGGAGGCCCCGCGCCCGCGCCGCACTTTGATGGATTCTGACACAGTGCGGAAAGACTGACGGGGCATGATGGGGCTGGGCGCGTCCGGCATGGCGGCCTCCCTCTTTTCGCGGTGCCCGCGAAGGGGGAGAGGCGGGAGAAATCCGCGCCCCGGCACTCTCGTTTTCCCGCAGTGCTGCCGAAAGGTGATCCAGGGGACTGCGCCCGCCCGACCGGCCCGCAGGGCCTGTTCCGCGCGGACCGCAGGCCTCTCGCATTGCTTTTTCCGCCGGAAATGAGTACACACAAGAACTCTTCAGACAGCGGCTCCATTTTTTATCATGTTCTTTTCGCTTTACACCGCATTCCGGCTCCGTTTTGCGGAAGCCGGAGCGCGCGCGTCCGGCGCCGGCACCGAAAAAGGGGCATTTTCCCTGTGGCGCCATCCGGATGGAACCGCCTTTTGCCATCTTTCAGAGGGTCTTTTATCGTGAGAAAGTGCATTGCCCTTGTTTTCCTGCTGGCCCTGGCCCTGTGCACATGCGCCGAAGCCGCCCAGTACGGCAAAATCGCCGCCGTGGTCAACGGCAAGCCCATAACCATGTACGATCTGCAGCGCGAGGCGAGCGGCGAAATAATCCGGTCCAGACTGAATCTCAACAATCCCAAGGACAAGGAGAAAGTCGACGTCATCCTGCGCAGAACGCTCGACAACATGATCCTCGACATTCTGATCCAGCAGGAGGCCAAGCGCCTCAAGGTGACCATCTCCGACGAGGATGTGGATCAGGAAATCACGCGCATGTACACGAGCCGCAAGATGACCAGGCAGCAGTTCGAGCAGAGCCTGGCCAGAGAGAAGATCAAGCTCTCCGACCTGCGCGAGAACTACCGCAAGGGCATGACCCGCTCGCGCATCATGGCCATGGAAGTGGCCCGCCGCGTGGTCATCCGTCCCGAGGAGATCAGGGACTACTACGAGAAGAACAAGGAGACCATGCTCAACCGCCAGGGCCTGCACATGGCGCTCATTGTCTATCATCCCCAGGCCCCGGCCGCGTCCGTGGCAAGGCAGGTGAGGAGCGGCGATCTCAGCTGGCTCGAGGCCTCCAGGCGCTACTCGGTCATGCCCGGCCGCGAGAAGGGTGGCGACACCGGCCCCGTGCAGTGGGACAGCCTGAACGACGAATGGCGCGGCCGCCTCATGAAGATGCAGCCCGGCGACGTCACCCCGCTCTTCCAGTACAATCCCCAGCTCAAGGCCCAGGTGCGCCTGTTCCGCCCGAACGGCGACAACTCGCCCCTGCGCGTGATGACGCTCGACGAGGCGAAGCCCGAAATCGAGAACATCCTGCGCGCCCCCAGGGCCCAGGAGCGCTTCGAGGAATACACCAACGGCCTGAAGCGCAAGGCCGTGATTGACATCCGCATCTAGACAGAGCATACCCGCGCTCCCGTCCCGGCCAGGGACGGGAGCCTTTCTGACGCCCGAAAAGGGCATTCACATTGCAATTCAGCACCGCGCACGGCGCGCGAGGGGCACTCATGGCCGAACCAACTCCCGATATCCGCGAACAGCAGAATGTCACTCCCGAAGGCAGCCGGGCCGAGGCCCAGGCCGCCCCGGCGGCCGAAGCGCCTGCCGGACAGGGCGGACAGGAGTGCCAGGGCCCCTACGCGGGCGTGGCCGAGCTCGGCGCGGGACTGCGCGCAGCACGCGAGGCGCGCGGCCTGAGCCAGCAGGACGTGGCCGACAGCCTCAGGCTGAGCGTGTCCGTAGTGCAGGCCCTCGAGGCCGGCGACATGGAGAAGATCCGCCACGCGGCCTATGCCAAGGGCTTTCTGCGCTCCTATGCCGGCCTCATGAAGATGCCCCGCGAGTGGTACGACGGGGTTGTGCGCAGCCTCTCGCCGCAGGCCCCGGTGGTGCCGCAGGAGCCGGTGTACAGGCCCGACAAGACGGCCCGCCCGCCGCGCAGGAGCCCCGTCCTGGGCGTCCTCGTCTCGCTCATGCTGGCCATCGCCGCGGTCTGGGCCGTCTGGCACTTCAATGTGATTGAATTTCTGGTGAGCGAGGACTCCACGCCGGTCAAGACGGCCGTGCCCCTGCAGACCTACGAGACCACGCCGCTCGAGCAGCGCGCGGACACCGCACCCGCTCCGCAGGCGCAGGCCCAGCCCTCCGGCATGCTGCCGGACGGCATGCAGCAGCCCGCGCAGAATCCGAACATGCCCGCCGGCGCCGGCTCCTCGTCGTCAGTCGGCAGTCCGAGCCTCGTGCTCGCGCCCGGCATGCCCGACACCAACCGCGAGCCCCTGCCCGCCGTGGTGACGCCCAACTCCCCCTGGGCCACCCTGCAGGGCAACGCGACGCTGGCCGGCCAGGCCGGCCTCGCCACGGAGCCCGCGCCGCAGGTGTCCTCGGCCAATCCCAACCTTCCCGCCGGCGCGGAGACCCTTCCCGCCGACGGCCGCCATTCCATCACCATCATCGCCGAGGCCCAGTGCTGGACGCAGGTGACCGTCGATTCCGGCCGCTCCGTGCAGCGCACCCTGCAGCCGGGCGAGACCATTTCCGTGCCCTTCGAGAACCAGCTCGTGCTGCGCCTCGGCAATGCCGGCGGCGTGCGCGTCCTCTACGACGGCACGGAGCAGACGGACCGCGGCCGCATGGGCCAGGTCCGCACCATGGTCTTCCCTCCGAAGCCGGCCGGCTAGGGGGCTCTCCCCCGTGGAATGGAACGACACGGGCCTCGTGCTGGCCAAGGGCGTCTTCAGGGAGGCCGATGTCTGGCTGAGGCTCCTGTTCAGGGAGCACGGCGTGCGCACGGTCTTCGCCTTCGGCGGCCTGCGCAGCCGCAGGCGCTTCGTGGGCTGCCTCGATCTCATGAACGAGCTCGAGTGCCGCGTGAAGGCGAGCCGCACGGGATCCTACGAGGATCTCGAGGAGGCCGTCCTGGTGCGCGGGCCGGGCAGACTGCGCAGCAGCAGGTCCTCCCTGGGGCTCGCGGCCAACTGCCTGAGGCTTGTCGACTGCGCCGGCGTCCCGCCCGAGGCCGCGCCGGACAGCTTCCGGCTGGCCAGGGAGATGCTCGCCCTTCTCGAGTCCGGCACGGACCGTCCGGGCGTGCTCGGTCTTTTTTTTCGCTTGCGGTTTATGGGTCTGCTGGGCTATGCCCCGGACCTGGGCCATTGCATGGGCTGCCGCTCCTCCAGGGGGGCGGAAGCCTTCTTCTGTGTGGAGGAGGGCGGCGTGCTCTGCCCGGACTGCCGCAGGCGGCGCGCCGGCATGACCGGCGCCATGCTGTCGGGCCCGGCCCTGGACGCGCTGGAGGAGGTCCAGCGCGGCTGGCCGCCGGACTGGACCGGCCTGGACCTCGCCGCGCGCGACCGCCGCGGCGCGGCCTTCTGCATCAACGGCGTGCTGACCTATCACGCCGGCCTTATGTGGGACAGGGGGCGCTTTGTGCGCACCCGGACCAACTGAACACAAGCCGAACACAACCTGTGTTATATCAACCTGTTGAGGGGAAACATGTATTTTCAAGATGTCATCCTGGCGCTCCAGAGCTACTGGGGAAAGCAGGGCTGCGTCATAGAGCAGCCCTTGGGCGTCGAATGCGGTGCGGGCACGTTCAACCCGCACACCTTCCTGCGCGTCCTCGGACCGGAGCCGTGGAAGGTCGCCTATGTCGAGCCCAGCCGCCGTCCCACCGACGGCCGCTACGGCGAGAACCCCAACCGCCTGCAGCGCTACTTCCAGTTTCAGGTCATTCTCAAGCCCAATCCGTCCAACTCCCAGGATCTGTACCTGGGCAGCCTTGCCGCGCTGGGCATAGAGACCAGCAGGCACGACATCCGCTTCGTCGAGGACGACTGGGAGTCCCCCACCCTGGGCGCGGCCGGTCTCGGCTGGGAAGTCTGGCTCAACGGCATGGAAGTGAGCCAGTTCACCTACTTCCAGCAGGTGGGCGGCCTTGAGTGCCGTCCCGTGGCCGTGGAGCTGACCTACGGCCTCGAGCGCCTGACCATGTACCTGCAGGGCGTGGACAGCGTCTACGACATCAAGTGGAACGAGCATGTCACCTACGGGGACATCTACCATCAGAACGAGGTCGAGCAGTCCAGCTACAACTTCGACTGCTCCAATGCCGCCATGCTGCTCAGGCATTTCGACGATCACGAGCAGGAATGCCGCGATCTGCTGGAAAAGGGCCTGCCCTGGCCGGCCTATGACCAGTGCATGAAGTGCTCGCACACCTTCAATCTGCTCGACGCCCGCGGCGCCATCTCCATCAGTGAAAGAACGGCCTACATCGGCAGGGTGCGCGCCCTGGCCTCGGCCGTGGCCCGCCTGTACGCCGAGCAGCGCAAAGAGATGGGCTATCCCATGCTCGCGAAGTAAGGAGGGAAGCATGTCGACTTTTGTTCTGGAAATCGGCAGCGAGGAGCTGCCCTCCCGTTTCCTGCCCGGCGAGGAGGCCTTCCTCGCCTCCTCCTTCACCGCCGCCCTGGACGAGAAGGGCCTGGCGCACGGCGCCGTGAAGACCTGCTCCACCCCGCGCAGGGCCATTGTCCTCATCGAGGATGTGGCGCCCGTGCAGGAGGAGAAGGAAGAGGAGGTCATGGGTCCCCCGCTGCGCGCGGCCTACAAGGACAATGTCCCCACCAGGGCGCTTGAGGGCTTCTGCCGCACGCACAATGTGGATGTTGCCGACGCCTATGTGGCCACGACCGCCAAGGGCGAGTACATGGCCGTGAAGAAGCGCACCGGCGGCCAGCCCGCCGCCGACATTCTGGCCGGCGTCTGCGCCGCGGTCATCCCCCAGATTCCGTTTGCCAAGCGCATGCGCTGGCAGTCCCACGACTTCGCCTACGCCCGCCCGCTGCAGTGGATCGTGGCCCTGCTCGACGACCAGGTCGTGCCCTTTGCCGTGGGCCCGGTCGAGAGCGGCCGCGAGACCTACGGCCACCGCGTGCACGGCCGCGGACCCTTCACGGTGCCCGCAGCCGGCGATCTCATGGGCATACTGCGCGAGAAGGGCGGCATCGAGCCCCTGGGCTCCGTGCGCCGCGAGACCATCATCGCCGACGCCGACAGGGCCGCAGCCGCCATCGGCGGCCGCGTGCTGTGGAACGACGCCCTCATGCAGGAGGTCGTGGGCCTGGTCGAGCATCCGGTGAGCCTGCTCGCCGACTTCGACACCAAGTACCTGGAAGTGCCCAGAGAGGTGCTGCTCACCTCCATGCAGAGCCATCAGAAGAGCTTCGGCGTGGAAGACGCCGAAGGACGCCTGATGCCCCATTTCGTGACCGTGCTGAACATCACGCCCGAGGACATCGGCCTCGTGAAGCACGGCTGGGAGCGCGTGCTGCGCGCCCGCCTCGAGGACGCCCGCTTCTTCTGGCACGAGGATCTGAAGGCGAACTTCGACCTGTGGCTGGAGAAGCTCGATCATGTCATCTTCATCCGCGGCCTCGGCACCATGGGCGAGCAGAGCCGCCGCCTCGAGTCCCTGTGCGCCTGGCTTGCCGAAGCCTGCGCTCCGGAGCTGAAGGAGAAGGCCGCCCGCGCCGGCCTGCTGGCCAAGGCCGACCTCGTGTCCGGCATGGTGGGCGAGTTCGACACCCTGCAGGGCATCATGGGCGGCATCTACGCCGGCAAGTGGGGCGAGGCCCCCGAAGTGGCCCAGGCCATCGGCGAGCAGTACCTGCCCGCCGGCCCGGACAAGATGCCCGAGAGCGTGAACGGCGCCATTCTGGCCATGGCCGTCAAGGCGGACACCCTGGCCGGCTGCTTCGGCCTGAACCAGGTGCCCACCGGCACCGCCGACCCGCAGGGCCTGCGCCGCTGCGCCATCGGCATCATCCGCATCCTGCTGAAGTTCGGCTTCGAGGTGAACGTGCGCGAGCTCTTCGAGCACGCTCTGGCCGGCTACGGCGAGCGCGAGTGGAAGTTCCCCGCCTCCCAGGTGGTCGACAATCTGATGGCCTTCTTCCAGGGCCGCCTGCGCAACCACTATCAGGCACTGGGCGCGGCCACCCCGCTGGTGGATGCCGCCATCGGCGCCGGCACCATCACCGTGAAGGGCGTGGACGGCCGTCTGGCCGCCCTGACCGCGTTCTCGGGCTCCGAGAGCTATGTCAGCTCCGTGCAGACCTTCAAGCGCGTGGCCAACATCGTGGCCAAGCAGCAGGCCGCGGGCGCGGACATTCCCGCCGCCTGGAACGCCGCCCTGCTGCAGGAGGACGCCGAGAAGGCTCTGGCCGCCGTGCTGGACGAGGCCCTGCCCGCCCTGGACAGCCTCTGGGCCGCCGCCGACTACGCCGGCATGCTGGCCCGCCTGGACAGTCTGCGCCCGGCCGTGGACGCCTTCTTCGAGCATGTCATGGTGGCCTGCGAGGACGCCGCCCTGCGCGGCAACCGTCTGGCCATGCTCAAGGCCATGGTGGACCGCTTCTCCCTGCTGGCAGACTTCGCCGCCCTGCAGATCTAGTGTCCGCCCGGTCCGACAGCCGCATCTGATTTTCCGCGCCGGCCTGCCCGGTCCCGAATCGGGGCCTGACAGGCCGGCATCGTCCCTGCCCCGCGCCATGCGCCCGGGTCCGGGAGGCGGGGACAGATGAAAAAAATGCACTTTTTCCTTGACAGGACCCGCGAATGCGGCTAGTGTCTCGCTCTTGCAAGTAAGGAGCGCCAAATTCACTGCCGCTCAATCTGGAGGATAATCGTGGCCAACCATAAGTCCGCTCTCAAGCGTCATCGTCAGAGTCTTGTTCAGGCTGGCAGGAATCGTGCCGCTCGCACCAAAGCCCGCAACGCCGTGAAGGCCGTGCGCGCCGCCATTGCCGGCAGCGACAAGGCCGCCGCCAGCGAGGCTCTGAGCAAGGCCGCTTCCGTGCTCGCCAAGGCCGCCGGCAAGGGCGCCATTCACCGCCGCCAGGCTTCCCGCAAGGTTGCCCGTCTGGCCCGCGCCGTGAACGCTCTCAGCGCCGCCGAATAAGCCCGCTGCAGCACATCAGCTGCGTCTTAAAAGTTTTTGACTCTTTTTCCAAAAGAGAATATACAAATTTTTCGTTAGTGGGCTCGTAGCTCAGTTGGATAGAGCAACAGGCTACGAACCTGTGTGTCGGGAGTTCGAATCTCTCCGGGCCCACCAGCAAAAATTTTCCCCCATCTTGAGTGGGCTCGTAGCTCAGTTGGATAGAGCAACAGGCTACGAACCTGTGTGTCGGGAGTTCGAATCTCTCCGGGCCCACCAGCAAAAATTTTCCCCCATCTTGAGTGGGCTCGTAGCTCAGTTGGATAGAGCAACAGGCTACGAACCTGTGTGTCGGG
>JAUNSE010000496.1 GCA_030539415.1 Desulfovibrionaceae bacterium | reverse complement strand
CTCTTCGGGGGCCTCGAGCAGGGCCCGAAGACCAGTGACGCGCACGGCGGAGCAAGCCTCGTCTGGTCCTTCTAGGCTGCCCAGAATATCCTGGAAGCACTCCCTCATATCTTGCGACAGAGCCCGGAAGCCGGAGACGGCGGCCGGGCTCTCTTCCCGTTTGCGGCCTGATACAGACAGTTTGTGTCTATATATCAACAACAAAGTGATACATAATCACACAATGCAGGAACATATTTCTTCGTCTATTTTAAAAAATATCTCCAGAAATGTTTGTAACATGCAAAATTACATGTCTGCTTCTGCAATATTGCGTTAGAAGTCGGTGCATTCGCTTTGATCATTTGTCTGACATCAGACGAAAAAATGTTCCAAAATCGAGAAAAGTCATGAAACACTTCTCCGTCCAGCAGAAAAAAAGAAAACGTCGGGCCGGCCGGGTCCGCCGCGTTCTAGGGGCCCTGCTCCTCGCCCTCTGCCTGGCAGCTCCCCAGACGGCCAGGGCCGCCGACACGCAGACTGTGCACGACAGCACAGGCAAGGCCATGTTCGACATCACCTTCCTTGCCCAGGGCGAGAACATGGATCCGGACCCGGACAGCGAGCAGATCCTGAGCACGCGGGACCTGAACGATCTCGAGCGGCAGGCGGTCATCCAGGCAGGGACGGTCTGGGCCGACATCCTCGGAGACTACGGGAGCAACACCTCTGCGGTCAGCGTGATTGTAGGAACCGAGGAAATCTACAATGCGGCCGCATCCCCGCTCGGCGGCCTGATTGGCGACGAGTTTTCCTCCAACATAGCCTGGAGCGAGATTGCCGAGGGAGAGGAGACGGACGCTGTCGGCGGCGTCGTCTTCATAGGCAACGGCATGGCCGAGAATTCCACCTGGGAGCTGGCCGAACATTACTTTCCCGTGCCGATAACGGAAGGCTCGGATCTTGCCACCGCCCTGGTGCACGAATTCGGCCACCTGCTCGGCATCGGAGCCGGCACGGTCAGTGCGGACGGACTCACGGGATTCGCGCTCACCGAGAGCGAAGGCTGGACCGCCTGGACAGGCCATCTGTACGACCGCTTTGGCACGCAGGCCACACCCGGGATGACCATTGTCCGCTACGAGGGGGAGGAGCAGACGTACGAAAGCTCGGTCTTTGTCTCGGGAGATCTGGTCGAAAGCGGCGTCACCTTCCGCGGCAGCAACGTCTCGGAGGTGCTGCAGGGCGCGCTCGGCGGAGGGCTCCCCGTCAACGGCTTCGAGGCGTCCGCATCGGGCGGGTACAGGGCCGAACTCTCCCACATCGAACTGGCCCACGGGCTCATGAGCCATCAGGACTGGAGCAACTACACCTCCTTCATGGAGGCGGAGCTGGCCGTGCTGCAGGATCTCGGCTATAAAATAGACCGGAAGAACTGGTTCGGATACTCCGTCTACAATGACGGGCTCACCCTCACCAGCACAAACGGCTACTGGGCCCGCACCGCCGACGGCACGGCCTGGATCGAGGGCCAGGCGAACACGGCCACCCTGGGGGTGGGTCTGCACATCTACGGCTCGGACAATACCATCACCCAGGCGGCGGATCTGCTGGCCTGCGGCACAGCCGGCACCGGCATACGCGTGGACGGCTCGGGCAACACCGTCACTGTGGCGGAGGGGACGACCGTTGCCGCAGACGGAGCCTGGGGCACGGGCCTGCTGGTCTCGTACGGCAAGAACCAGACCATCGTGAACCAGGGCAGCATCTCGGCCCTAGGCTCGGGCGGCGTCGCGGTGCGCTTCGACATGGGCGGCAACAACAATGGCGACAGGACGCAGTACCGCGGCTCCTGGCTTCTGGGCGCCTACGAGGGAGAGGAAGGAAGCGGAACGTGGACGAAAACGGCTCTCGACGAGTATGTCGACAGCGAAACCGGCCTGCTCTATGACAGCGACGGCGTGCTTCTGAATCTGGACGGCGCCCTGGTGTCCGATTTCGATGTGTCGGGCACTCTCGCGGGCAGCACGGCCGCCGTGTACATCGCCCCGCGGGCCTATGCGGAGCGGATCAACATCCTGAACGGGGCGTCGATTGCCGGAGACATCGTCTCCGACTGGGAC
>JAUNSE010000495.1 GCA_030539415.1 Desulfovibrionaceae bacterium | reverse complement strand
TCCAATACCTTCCTAGGCCCAAAATGTGGGTACAAAATCTGGGCGGGAAGTATAGCTCATTTCTTCCCTCCCGGCAGTTCCAGCTGCCTCAGGACTGTTTTCTTCTGATGCCCGGAAGCAAAACGCCGGCGGACACCCGCATTGCCGGCCGGATCTTCCTTCAGCAGGACATGGATGACTTCTTCGGGCACCGGCATGACGCGGGCTGCGCCGGCCATCTGTCCGCGAACCGGCAACACCTTCCTCGCGGCCGAGTGCGGCGGCTTCCACGGTGACAACCGTCTTGACCATGTGCCCGAAAGCATCGCGCCTTCCGCTTTCAGAGCCGCGGAAGACGCGATGCCGCCGTCAGTCGATCGTGACTGCGTATGTTGTTTCGGTGACAGTCTGCGGATCGTCGCCGCCCCGTATGCCGGTATCCAGCGCGGTGATGGACGCCATGTCCTCATCCGACAGGACAAAGTCGAAAATCGAGAAATTCTCGGCCATGCGCTCCGGACGCACGGATTTCGGGATGGCTGAAACGCCCCTCTGCAGATGCCAGCGCAAAACGATCTGAGCGGGTGTCCTGCCCATTTTTTCCGCCAGACGGATGATGAGCGGATGCTTGAGCACGTGACGCGCCCTTCCGGGAGCGGCGTCATAGATGTTCACACCGCCCAGAGGAGACCAGGCCTGGGTCGCGATGCCCAGACGCCTGTGCATCCGCACCAGCTCCTCCTGCGCGAAGAGGGGATGCAGCTCGACCTGATTGACCGCCGGAACAATGTCCGTCTCGGCCATGAGCCGCTCCAGATTGGCGACACTGTGGTTGCAGACGCCTATGGCTCTGACCCGGCCGTCCGCGAGAGCGCATTCAAGAGCGCGCCAGGCCCCGAGCGTTCGCTCAAAGTCCGACGGAAAGGGCCAGTGCAGCAGATACATGTCCACATAATCCATTCCGAGCTTGGCAAGGCTTCTGTCAAAGGCGCGCCTCGCGGCATCGTAGCCGTAGTCCGTGGGCCAGAGCTTGCTGGTGACAAAAAGCTCGCTGCGGGCCACGCCGCAGTCGGCGCAGGCTTCGCCGACACCGCGCTCGTTTCCGTAGGCCGCGGCCGTGTCGATCAGGCGGTAGCCCGTCCTGACGGCCATGCGGACCGCAGCGACCGTTTCCTCCGGGTCAATGCGGTACACCCCGAAACCAGGCAGCGGCATTGAAACGCCGTTGTTCAGTATTACTGTGCCGGGGCAGACTTCGGACCTGTCCATATTATTTCCCGTTTATCCAAAGGCTACTTGTCGATCTGGCTTTCGGTGAAGGGGTCGGCCCGATGCCCGACAAGCCGGATCTTCGAGTACTCGGCCTCGAATTCCTGCAGTTCGGCGGAAGAGAGGCTGACGCTTGCGCCGCCAAGAAAGTCATCGAGATGGGCCGGATTTGTGGTGCCGGGAATCGGCGCGATCCAGGGTGCCTGGGCCAGCAGCCAGGCGATGGCGAACTGGGCCATGGTGCACTGCTTGCGTTCGGCCCACTTTCTGATCAGGTTGGGCAGCACCATATTGTGCTTCAGGGCTTCGGGCGCGAACTGAGGCAGATTGGAAAGGCGTCCGCTGGGGAAGCGGCTGTTCTCGTTGATGGCGCCGGTCAGAAGGCCGCGTCCCAGGGGGCAGTAGGGAACAAGGCCGATCCCGAGCTCTCTGAGCGTGGGGAAAATCTTGGTTTCGGGCTCGCGCCAGAGGAGCGAATACTCGCTCTGGACGGCGCTCACGGGCAGCACGGCATGGGCGCGGCGGATGGAGCGGGCGCTTGCCTCGGACAGGCCCCAGTGCAGCACCTTGCCTTCCGCGACAAGGTCCTTCACGCAGCCCGCGACCTCTTCCATGGGCACCTGGGGGTCCACGCGGTGCTGGTAGAGAAGGTCGATGTGATCCGTGCGCAGACGCCGGAGCGAGCCCTCCACGGCCCGCCGTATATGGTCGGGACGGCTGTTGAGCGCCGTGGGCTTGCCTTCCTCGACGCCGAAGCCGAACTTGGTGGCGATCTTCACGTGCGAGCGCACGGGCTGGAGAGCCTCGCCGACCCATTCCTCGCTCGTGTAGGGGCCGTACACCTCGGCCGTGTCGA
>JAUNSE010000032.1 GCA_030539415.1 Desulfovibrionaceae bacterium | reverse complement strand
GAGGCCTTCCTCGAGTCCGGCAACAAGCCCGAATGGATGATCATGGAGGTCATTCCGGTCATTCCGCCGGAGCTGCGCCCCCTGGTTCCCCTGGACGGCGGCCGCTTCGCCACCTCCGACCTGAACGATCTCTACCGCCGCGTCATCAACCGCAACAACCGCCTCAAGAGGCTGATGGAGCTCGGCGCGCCGGAAATCATCATCCGCAACGAAAAGCGCATGCTGCAGGAAGCCGTCGACGCCCTGTTCGACAACGGCCGCCGCGGCCGCGCCATCACGGGCACCAACGGCCGCGCCCTGAAGTCCCTGTCCGACATGATCAAGGGCAAGCAGGGCCGCTTCCGCCAGAACCTGCTGGGCAAGCGCGTCGACTACTCCGGCCGTTCGGTCATCTGCGTGGGCCCGTACCTGAAGCTGCATCAGTGCGGCCTGCCCAAGAAGATGGCCCTGGAGCTGTTCAAGCCCTTCATCTACTCCGAACTGGAGAAGAGGGGCCTGGCCACCACCATCAAGAGCGCCAAGAAAATGGTGGAGCGCGAAGAGAAGGAAGTGTGGGATATCCTCGCCGATGTGGTCAAGGAATACCCCGTCATGCTCAACCGCGCCCCCACGCTGCACCGTCTGGGCATTCAGGCCTTCGAGCCGCAGCTCGTCGAGGGCAAGGCCATCCGCCTGCATCCCCTGGTCTGCACCGCCTACAACGCGGACTTCGACGGCGACCAGATGGCCGTCCACATTCCGCTGTCCGTGGAGGCGCAGATCGAGTGCCGCGTGCTCATGATGAGCACCAACAACATTCTCTCGCCCGCCAACGGCGGCCCCATCATCGTGCCCTCGCAGGACATGGTCCTCGGCCTGTACTACATGACCAGCGCCAAGCGCTTCGAGCCCGGCGAAGGCATGATGTTCTGCGATCCCTGGGAGGCCGAGCAGGCCTATGATCACGGCGTGGTCAGCCTGCAGAGCTGCGTGAAGGTGCGCATCACCAAGAAGCGCAAGTTCGTCGAGGACGGCAAGACGGTCATCCGCGAAGTGTCCAAGATTTACGACACCACGCCCGGCCGCGTCATCGTCGGCAACGTGCTGCCCGAGGAGATGGACTTCGACAACGTCAACAAGGTGCTGACGAAGAAGAACATCGCCGCCCTGGTGGACACGACCTACAAGCAGTGCGGCATCAAGGCCACGGTTCTCCTGTGCGACCGCATCAAGAACCTGGGCTACGAGTACGCCACCCAGTCCGGCATCTCCATCGGCCTCAAGGACATGCTTGTGCCGAGCCAGAAGGAGGCGATCCTCGAGAAGAGCCGCAAGGAAGTGGAAGCCATCGAGGAGCAGTACAACGGCGGTGTGATCACCAAGACCGAAAAGTACAACAAGGTCGTGGACGTCTGGTCCCGCGCCTCCGAGAAGGTCTCCAACGAGATGAAGAAGGAGATCAGCCACGAAACCCGCGTCAACCCCAAGACGGGCGAGACCGTGGAGGACGTGAGCTTCAACTCCATCTACATGATGTCCAACTCCGGTGCCCGAGGCAACCAAGAGCAGATGCGCCAGCTGGCCGGCATGCGCGGCCTGATGGCCAAGCCCAACGGCGAAATCATCGAGACGCCCATCACCGCCTCCTTCCGCGAAGGCCTCTCCGTGCTGCAGTACTTCACCTCCACGCACGGCGCCCGCAAGGGTCTGGCCGACACCGCCCTGAAGACGGCCAACTCCGGTTACCTGACCCGCCGTCTGGTGGACGTTGTGCAGGATGTGGTCGTCTCCGAGCATGACTGCAACACTGTCGACGGCATCGAAATCGCCGAGGTGGCCGAGGGCGGCGAGAGCCGTCCGCCGCTCGCCAAGCGCGCGCTCGGCCGCGTGCTGCTCTATCCCGTGCTCGATCCCGAGACCCAGGAGGAGCTCTTCCCGGCCAACACGCTCATCGGCGAGGCCGAGGCCAAGGTGCTCGAGGAGCGGGGCGTCACCAACATCATGGTCCGCTCGCCCCTCACCTGCTCCGCCAAGCACGGCGTCTGCGCCCTGTGCTACGGCCGCGACCTGGCCAGGGGACACCTTGTGAACATCGGCGAGGCCGTGGGCATCATCGCCGCCCAGTCCATCGGCGAGCCCGGCACCCAGCTCACCATGCGCACCTTCCACATCGGCGGCACCGCCTCCAGCACCGTGGAGCGCAGCAAGGTCGATGCCATGAACCACGGCCGCATGGTGTTCAAGCACATGCGCACCGTGCAGAATGCCGAAGGCCAGCTGGTCGTGCTCGACAAGAGCGGCCAGTTCGCCCTTGTCGACGCCCAGGGCCGCGAAATCCAGAAGGAAAACGTGCCCTCCGGCGCCTGCATCCTGGTCAGGGACGGCCAGGAGGTCACCAAGGGCATGGTCCTCGCCACATGGGATCCCACCTATGACTCCTTCATCTCCGAGGAAGAGGGCGTCATCCAGTTCATCGACCTGGTCGCCGGCAAGACGGTGTCCGAAAACGTGGACGAGAACAACAACATCACCCTCACGGTGAAGGAATTCAAGACCACGAACTTCAAGCCCGCCATCGCCATTCTCGATCCCGCCACCGGCGAGAAGAAGAAGCGCATGCACGGCAGCACCGTGACCGAGGCCGTCTACGCCCTGCCCGTGGGCGCGGTCGTCATGGTCAAGGACGGAGACACAGTCTCCCAGGGCCAGACCATCGCCCGCCGTCCCCGCGAAACCTCCAAGACGAAGGATATCGTGGGCGGTCTTCCGCGCGTGGCCGAGCTCTTCGAAGTCCGCAAGCCCAAGGACATGGCCGTGGTTTCCGAAATCACCGGCACTGTCTCCTACGGCGGCGAGAGCAAGGGCAAGCGCCGCCTGATCGTCACCCCCGAAATCGGCGAGGCCAAGGAATACCTGGTGCCGCGCGGCAAGCACATCACCGCCCTGGACGGCGATTTCGTGGAGGCCGGCGATCCGCTGACCGAAGGCAGCCCCGAGCTGCACGACATCCTGCGCACCAAGGGCGAGAAGTACCTGGCGAGCTACCTGGTCAACGAAATCCAGAGCATCTACCGGCATCAGGGCGTGGGCATCGACGACAAGCACTTCGAGACCATCGTCCGCCAGATGCTGCGCAAGGTGAGCGTGCTCGACTCCGGCGGCACCAGCCTGCTCGAGGGCGAGCAGGTCGACAAGGCCGACTTCCACGCCGTCAACCAGAAGGCCATCGCCGAGGGCCGCCGCCCCGCCACCGCGGAGCCCATGGTGCTCGGCATCACCCAGGCCTCTCTGACCACCTCCTCCTTCATCTCGGCCGCCTCCTTCCAGGAAACCACCAAGGTCCTGACCGAGGCCTCCCTGAAGGGCAAGGTGGACACCCTGGCCGGCCTGAAGGAAAACGTCATCGTCGGCCGCCTGATCCCGGCCGGCACCGGCCTGCGCCAGTACATCAACACCGACATCGTCGTGCCCGAGCAGAAGGAGCGCCCCGACAAGTTCCTCGAGGAGCTGAACGAGGATCCGCTCTTCCGCTCCTCCACCGGCTCTCTGGGCTCCCTCTAGCGAAATGACGCTCCGGCCTTCCGGCCGGAGATGAAATACCGGCCCCTCCGCCATGCGGCGGAGGGGCCTTCTTTTTTCCGAAAGACTGCCCCGTCCTGCCCGGAAGACGATCGGAACGAAGTTTCTCTCTTTACAAGCCGGCCGAAATATCGGTATATATCACATCGTAAGGCAGAAAGTCCGTCCGTGATGCGAACGCGGCCGGGCACAGTTCCTCCTTCTGCCGCCCCCCCCCGGCAGGTCTGCGCACCCCGGCCAGTCCGACACTTCAGCAGTCATGAATGTTTCCACGCCTTCCCGCGGCGTCATGCCAGCGCCAGAGGAAAAAACGGGGAGCACTCTGACTTTTTTTATTATGAGGACAGTATGTTCGAGTTCGACAGAATACAGCGCCTTCCTCCCTATGCTTTTGCTGTTGTTGGGGACATCAAGAAGCAGCTCCGCCAGCAGAATATAGACATCGTCGACCTTTCCATGGGCAATCCCGATCTGCCCACGCCGAAATTCATCGTCGACAAGCTGTGCGAGGCGGCGCGCAAGCCCGTGAACCACCGCTATTCCGTCTCCCGCGGCATACCGAACCTGCGCAAGGCCATCTGCGACCTCTATGCCCGCCGCTACAACGTGGAGCTTGACCCGAACACCCAGGCCATCGCCACCATCGGCTCCAAGGAGGGCTTCGCGCATCTGTGCCTGGCCATGCTGAATCCCGGCGACGTGGTCTTCGCTCCGGACCCGACCTACCCCATCCATGTCTACGCTCCGGTCATCGCCGGCGCCGACGTGCGCCGCATTCCCGTGGCCGAGGGCAGGGACTTCTTCGAGGATCTGCTGACCGCCACCAGACAGACCTGGCCCAAGCCCAAGCTGCTCATCCTGAGCTATCCGCAGAATCCCACCACCGAGACCGTGGATCTCGCCTTCTTCGAACGCATCGTCGAGTTCGCCAAGGAGCACAAGATGTGGGTCATCCATGACCTGGCCTACTCCGACCTGTGCTTCGACGGCTACGAGGCGCCGAGTTTCCTGCAGGCGAAGGGCGCCATGGACGTGGGCGTCGAATTCTACTCCATGACCAAGGGCTACTCCATGGCCGGCTGGCGCATGGGCTTCTGCCTGGGCAATCCCGACCTCGTGCACGCCCTCACGCGCATCAAGAGCTATCTGGACTACGGCATCTTCCAGCCCATCCAGATTGCCGCCACCGTGGGCCTCAACGCTCCGCGCGACGCCGTGGAGAAGATCTGCGACGAATACCGCAAGCGCCGCGACTGCCTGTGCGCCGGCCTCAACCGCGTGGGCTGGCCCATCACGCCGCCCAAGGCCACCATGTTCTGCTGGGGCCGCATCCCCGAGCCCTTCCGCGCCATGGGATCCATGGAATTCTCCAAGCTCCTGCTGACCGAGGGCCATGTGGCCGTGCAGCCCGGCATCGGCTTCGGCCAGATGGGCGACGAGTACGTGCGCTTCGCGCTCATTGAAAACAACAAGCGCATCCGCCAGGCCATCCAGGGCATCAAGGCCGTGCTGAAGAAGGGCATCTAGCCCTGCTGCCGCCCCGCCTCATGGCGGGCCATGACATTTTTCAGAAAGGGAGGAAGCCCGCGCTTCCTCCCTTTTTGCGCTCCTTGTGAAACAAGTTCCTGTTTTTCGGATGCCCTTTTCGGGCGAAAAAAATATTTTCGCTTTTCGACCGGCTCCGCAAACGCTGTTCCGACAGGCACATGGAAAAATTCGCCTTTCCGCCTCCCTCCCGGAAGCTTGCGCCAGCAGCACAATTTTATGGCTGATATCAGCTCATTGACGCAAGACACACTTTTCACATAGTAGCCCGGCCAAAGGTCATAACGTTGCCTTTTTCCGAAAATCGTTTATGTTTATACTAATCTTATCAGTTCTTTCCATCCTTTCAGCGGACGCCCGCGTCCGCGGCGAGGCAAGGATTGACAGAGGGCTTGTTGTAACAGGGCTGACGGCAGCACCACTGCCAGCGTGGGCGCGACACTCCACGCGGAACCTTTGGGCGCGCATGGCGCCTGCAAATACGGAGTACATGCATGATAACAATTTTTTACCTGCTGGGGTATCTCGCCCTTCTCGGCTTCATCGTCACGGCGTTCCTCAAAATCAGGTCGTACATGACCAAATCGCCGTCTCACATCCGCTGGGAACTGTACCCCATTCCGCATGAAGGCAAGCGCGCCCAGTACGGCGGCAGCTACATGGAAGACGTGAACTGGTGGGAGCACAAGCATGAGGCCAACCACATGGGCGACCTCATCTTCCTCATCAGGGAAATCCTCTTCCTGGAAGCCACCTATCATCACAACCGCTCCCTGTGGTACCGCACCTACCCCTTCCATGTGGGTCTGTACTTCCTGATGGGCGGCGCCATCATCCTCATCTTCGAGGCCATTCTGCGCATGTTCGGCATGAGCCCCGAGTGCGGCTTCCTCTGGTTCGTCAACGGCATCATCGAGATCATTTCCCTGCTGGGCTTCTTCTGCCTGCTCGGCGGCGGCATCGGTCTCATCGCCCGCCGTCTGACCGATGAAGGCCTGCGCATGTTCTCCACTGCCGAGCACTTCATCTCCATCGGCCTGTTCGCCCTCTTCGGCCTGACCGGCCTCATCACCTGGCTGACCAACGACAGCTTCTCCACCCTTGCCAGCAACTTCGTCTACAACGCCCTGACCTTCAACTTCGAGTCCCTGGGCAGCGGCGGCTTCGTGTTGCACATGCTCATCGGCTACTTCCTCATGATTCTCATCCCCGTGTCCTTCATGAGCCACATTCTGCTGAAGTACTTCCTGTACCACGACATCCGCTGGGAAGACGTGGCCACCTGTACCAGCAAGAAGCGCCAGGACGCCATCAACGAAATCCTGCAGTACAAGGTCACCTGGGCCGCCCCCCATATCAACCCCAAGGGCGAGGACAAGACCTGGGTGCAGGTTGCCACCTCCGGCTATCCCTGCCAGGACGGCGACAAGAAAGACGCTTAATCTAGAGGTGCACAATATATGAAGACGATTCGCAAACTTACGGATATCTCCACCGTTGAGGGCCAGCTCATCGAGTATGACAACAACGATCTGCCCGATCTTCCCCTCGACATCGAGAAGCGTCCCTACGCGCCCCCGTCCGAGCAGCAGAAGAAGGACTTCTGCTGCGACATGCTGGACGGCGTGTCCGTGCTGAACATTCCCCGTCCGAAGAATCCCCTCGAGGAGGAGGAGCTGGTCAACAAGTTCCTCTCCGGCCTGAAGAAGCTCTTCGAGAAGGAGAACAACTGGTCCTTCGTCAACATGCTGGAAGGCAGCATGGACTGCTGCGCGCAGTGCAACTCCTGTTCGAACGCCTGCCATCTCTATGAGATGAGCGGCAAGAACGTCATGTACCGCCCGAACTTCCGTTCGGAAATCCTGCGCCGCATCTACCATCAGTACGTCAAGAAGGAGCCCTTCGCGAAACTGCGCTACGGCGACTTCCCGCTGAACTGGAAGACCGTCGTCCGTCTGGGCGAGCTGGCCTACCGCTGCAACCTGTGCCGCCGCTGCGCCCAGGTCTGCCCCATCGGCGTTGACAACGGCCTGATCGCCCGCGAACTGCGCAAGATCTTCAGCCAGGAAATGGGCTTCGCCCCCAAGGAAATCCACCTGAAGGGCACCGAGCTGCAGCAGCAGCGCGGCTCCTCCACCGGCATGACTCCCGACATCGTCAAGGAGAACGTGGAGTTCATCGACGAGGACTACACCGAAATCACCGGCGTGGGCATCGAGACCCCCTTCGACAAGAAGGGCGCCGACATCCTGCTCATCCACAATGCCGGCGAAGTCATGGCGTGGCCCGAAAACATCGCCTCCTTCTCCCTGATCTTCAATGCCGCCGGCCTCAACTGGACCATGTCCAGCAAGATGCTGGGCTATGACGGCGTGAACTACGGCGTCTTCTACGACGACGCCCAGACCGCCCGCATCGCCCTGCAGCACTTCCAGGCCGCCAAGGAACTCGGCGTCAAGAAGATCGTCATCGGCGAATGCGGCCATGCCTCCAAGGCCCTGAACGTCATCGCCGACCGCATCATCCCCTACGAGATGCAGGTGCCGCGCGAAATCTGCTACGTGACCCTGAACAACATCATCAAGGAAGGCCGCCTGAAGCTGGATCCTTCCCGCAACAACTTCCCGGTCACCCTGCATGACCCCTGCAACATCGTCCGCCTGATGGGCATTGTCGAGCCCCAGCGCGAGGTGCTGCGCGCCATCGCCCCGCAGTTCAGGGAAATGCCCTGCCACGGCGTGGACAACTACTGCTGCGGCGGCGGCTCCGGCTTCGCCATCATGGGCCGCAACAACATCAACGTGTGGCGCAGCAACATCACCGGCCGCAAGAAGATGTGGCAGATCTCCGAGGCCTTCAAGGACTGCCTCGGCCCCGAGACCAAGAAGTACATCTGCGCTCCCTGCTCCAACTGCAAGGGCCAGATCCGCGACATTCTCGAGGAGAACGACCTGTACACGAAGAACATGTTCGCCTACGGCGGCCTGGTCGAACTCATCGTGAACGCCATGACCGACGTCACCCCCGGCTTCATCAAGTGGGAAGCCGAGGAAGAATAGTCCCGCACAGCAACTGAACAGCTGATTCGAAGGCCCCTTTCCGCACGCGGAAAGGGGCCTTCCCTTGTTTTTCGCACCTTGTACGGAGAAGATTGCCCCAGCCTTGCGGCCCATGCGAAGCCAGGCCGCACGCACTTGCGGACATTGAGATTTCCACCTAGACTGCCTGATTCACGCTGCCCGGGCCAACAGGCCATGCCGGCCTTCGCACGGGTCCTTCAAACATCATCCCTTTCGCGAGGTTTCATGCAAGCACCCTTCTGGCTGCCGCTCTGGCAGGCAGCCGAATCCATACTTTCCGTCGCCACCGAAAGCGCCATCGTCCTGCCGGTCATGGTGCTGCTCTGTCTTCTTCTGGGCCGCCGGCGCCAGCGCGCCGCCATGGCCCGGGCCTGCCGTCTCTTCCTGGTGCTGGGCTTTGTCACTGCCGGCTTCGGCGCCCTGGCCGTTGCCGGTCAGGGCTTTGTCTCCCTGATTGCCCTGCCCTCTGCCATGGAGAGTCTGACCCCCCTGCCCTTCGAGCCGCTCTCAACACCCTGGCTCTCCACCACCACCGGCTTTCTCGCCTGGATTTCGGGCATTGTCCTGCTGACCGCCTGCTGGCTTTTCGCCCGTCCGGTCCTGGGCACGGCCATTGCCGAGATGGACGACAGGACAGCCGCCCGCATGAACAGACTGGCGCTCTTCGCCGGCCTTGCCGCGCTCGCGGCCTTCTTCTGCTACGGCGCCTCCTTTGTCCTGCGCAGCTGGCCCTTCCTCGGCCTGCCCGACCAGATGACGCGCGACACCGTCCTGCAGGTGCTTGTGAAGCACACCTGGACCACGTCCTGCGCGGCCCTCATGCCCGCCGGCGCCCTGGCGGTGCTGACCTTCTTCCTGCAGCTGCCCCCGGTCTCGGCTAAGCTCAAGCGCGAGGACAGGGAAAACCGCCGCAGCGAGGTCATTCCCGGCACCGCCGAGGATCTCCTGCCCTTCAGCAGCGAGCAGAAGACAACGCTGCGCATGTGCGCGGCCTTCGCCCTTGCCGGCGCGGCCTTCCAGGTCATGGACGCGTCCTTCCTGGCCTTCAACCCCATGGCCGCCATGGGCAGCGGCCTGCGCGCGGCCCTCATGCGCTTCGGTCCCTTCCTGGTGTCGGCGCTGAGCATTGTCTGCTGGGCCTTCATCTTCTCCAGACCCAGACGCCATCAGCTCTTCCTGGCCCTTCTGCCCGTGCTGCTCATCTTCCTGCGCGCCGCAGGCGGCTTCTAGCCCCTGCGTCTTTCGGCCCTCCGCGGCCTGACGCGCGCCCAGCCTTTCAGCCCCCTGTCCCGCCGGACAGCGGGGCTTTTCCTTTGCGCTTTCCGGCGGCCTGGCGGTGTCCCTGGAGTCGGACACCACAGGGAGTCCCAGCCGGGCGGCGCTGCCCTCCCTCGAGGCTTTCAGTGCGGCGGACACAAAAAATGGCGGAACACCGCTCGGGCATTCCGCCATTCACTGTTTCCGCAGTCTGGAGGTCTCCGCTTCTAGCCGTGGTAGCCCAGGAAGATGCGGTAGGCCTCGTTCTCGGTCTCGTCCACGTAGGGGTAGCCCATCTCGCTCACGCGGTCCAGGAACTCGTTGAAGAGCTTTTCCTTGCCGTCCGGCACGTCGATGCCGACCAGCACGCGGCCGAAGTCGGCGCCGTGGTAGCGGTACTGGAACAGGGTGATGTTGAAGTTCATGTGCATGGCGTCCATGAAGTTCAGCAGCGCGCCGGGATGTTCGGGGAAGACAAAGCGGTAGAGCTTCTCGTTCTTGAGCCAGGGCGCGTTGCCGCCCACAAGGTGGCGGATGTGCAGCTTGGCCAGCTCGTTGTCGCTCATGTCGGTGACGCCGAAGCCCTGTCCGCGCAGATCCTCGATGATGACCTGCTTCTCCTCCGGGGCGGAAAGGGACAGGCCCAGCAGCACATGGCCGCGCTCGGGATCGGAGAAGCGGGTGCAGACCTCGGTGATGTTGCGGTTGCCGATGCAGTGAATGAGCGTGCGGAAGGAGCCGATCTTTTCCGGCACGTCCACGGCGATCAGCGCCTCCCTGCTGCTGCCGATGGCGGCGCGGTCGGTCACATAGCCCAGGCGGTCGAAATTCATGTTGGCGCCGCTGACAATGCAGGCCAGGCGCTTGCCGTGCCAGTCGTGCGCCGCGGCGTAGGCCTTGAGGCCGGCCAGGGACAGGGCGCCGGCCGGCTCGGCCACAACGCGGGTGTCCTCGAAAATGTCCTTGATGGCGCTGCAGATGGCGTCCGTGTCCACCAGGACGATGTCGTCCAGGCAGTCGCGGCAGATTTCGAAGGTCTTCTCGCCCACCAGCTTGACGGCTACGCCGTCGGCGAACAGACCCACCTCGCGCATTTCCACGGGGCGGCCGGCGGCGATGGAGCGGCGCATGTCGTCGGAGTCCACGGGCTCGACGCCGATGACCTTCACCTCCGGACGCAGCTGCTTGATGTAGACGCCGACGCCCGCGGCCAGGCCGCCGCCGCCGATGGGCACAAAGACGGCGTCCAGAGGACCGGGGTTCTGGCGCAGGATTTCCATGGCGATCGTGCCCTGGCCGGCAATGACGTCCTCGTCGTCGAAAGGCGGAATGAAGACGGCGCCGGTTTCCTCGATAAGCTGCTTTGTCTTTGCAGCGCAGTCGCTGAAGGACTCGCCGGACAGCACAACCTTGCCGCCCAGACGCTCGACGGCGCGCACCTTGATGGCGGGGCTCGTCTCGGGCATGACGATGGTCGCCCTGCAGCCGAGATGCCTGGCGGACAGGGCCACGCCCTGGGCGTGGTTGCCGGCCGAGGCGGCGATGACGCCGCGGTCGAGCTGCTCCCTGGTCAGCTGGGCCATCTTGTTGTAGGCGCCGCGCAGCTTGAAGGAAAAGACCGGCTGGGTGTCCTCGCGCTTGAGCAGCACGGTGTTGTCCAGCCTGCGGGAAAGATTCTCCGCGGTCTCCAGCTCGGTCTCCACGCACACGTCGTAGACACGGCTGAGAAGTACTTTCTTGAGGTAATCGTTCATGGCCATGGAAAGGCTCACTCCTGTACGGTCGGGTCTGCACGGAAAATTCCGCTCCGGACAGGAAACATCCTGCTCGGCCGTCCTGGAGCGGACCGCCCCTTCCGGCCGGCGCGGGCCGGGGCGGGGAGCGTTTCCGGTGCAAAGCATCAGAATATCGAGAGCTTGAAGGCAGACAGTCCGAATGCGCCTGTGCCGGGCGGCATGCGGATACGCCTCTGGTTGCAAACCATTGTGTATAGCCCCAAGGAACGCAAAGCACAAGCTCGCGACGCCTTCGCCCCGTTCGGCGGCCGCACGGCAGCGGCAGGAGGAGGACGCCTGCGGGAGACTGTCCGCGCTCTGTGCCCGGGTGCCGGAATACGCTCTCTCCGCCCGTCCACAGCTGTCACTTTGATTTCCCATTTGCCTTGCAGCCTGAGAGGGAGTAGTCTCTGCCGAAAACTTCAATCGGATTCCCGCAAGTATCGGAGAGCATCAATGCCACAACGCGTTGACCTGCATACGCATTCCACAGCATCTGACGGCACGGACACGCCATCCCAACTGATTCGCAACGCCCATGAGGCAGGTCTCAGAGCTGTTGCGCTGACCGATCACGACACCTTTTCCGGTCTGGCCGAAGCGGCGGCCGAGGCGGCGCGCTACGACGACATGGAATTCATCCGCGGCGTCGAGGTCTCCACCGGCACGGCCCAGGGGGAGATGCACATCGTGGGCCTCTGG
>JAUNSE010000031.1 GCA_030539415.1 Desulfovibrionaceae bacterium | reverse complement strand
GGGCAAAATTTGTGTGATCGCGAGTCTATCCAACTCGTGTCCACACGCTCTAGGAGTTTCCGGGATGAGCAGACAGTACCGCCTTTCTCTGAACAAGAATGAAATCAGCCTCCTGAAGGAGGTGGCCTCTTCCGGCACGACCCACAAGGCCGGCCGTTATGCCCGCGCCCTCCTCCTTCTGGACAAGGGTGAATATGCCGAATACCGCTGGACGATTTCCAAGGTTTCCGAGGATATCGGCGTGAGCGACAGGACCCTTTCCCATATCAAGGAAAAATTTCTCACCAGCGGTCTGGAAGCCGCTCTGGGACGTGACCGCCGCAGCAAGCAGACCCGTCCCACCAAGTTCGGCTGCGGCATTGAGAACGCGGTTCTGAAACTCGCTTCCACCAAGCCTCCGCAGGGCCATCGCAAGTGGACGCTTCGTCTTCTGGCCGGCAAGGCTGTGGAAGAGGGCATTGTGGACGATATCTCCCACATGACCGTGTGGCGCATTCTCAAGAACCACAACAACGGCAGCATCTAGCCAGGCCCCCACTTCGTCTGAAAAACGGCGGCTGAAGGCTGGCGCCCCAAGCCCGGAAGGCAGAACAGAACAAGACCCCTCGGATTTATTCGAGGGGTCTTGTTCTGTTGGAGATGACCCGCATCCGGCAGGTCTCGAAATACTAGAAAGCCAGATTGCCGGGCGTCCTCGGGAAGGGAATGACGTCGCGGATGTTGCCGATGCCGGTGAGCATCATGATCAGGCGTTCGAAGCCAAGGCCGAAGCCGCAGTGCGGGTTGGTGCCGAAGCGGCGCAGATCCAGATACCAGTCATATTCGGACAGCTGCTGGCCGAGTTCGATAATGCGGTGCTCGAGCACGTCCAGGCGTTCTTCGCGCTGGGAGCCGCCGATCAGCTCGCCTATGCGCGGAACAAGCACGTCCATGGCAGCCACCGTTTCGCCGTCATCGTTCGCCCTCATATAGAACGCCTTGATTTCACGGGGATAGTCCGTCACAATGGTTGTCTTGCCAAAATATTCCTCGGCCAGGAAGCGCTCGTGCTCGGTCTGCAGGTCCACACCGTAAGAGGCCGGATAGACAAAGTCCCTGCCGCTCTTCTCCAGAATCGAGACCGCCTCCCTGTAGGTGATGCGGGCAAAAGGCTCTTCGGCGATGACGCGCAGCCTGTCCACCAGGCCCTTTTCCACAAAGCGGTCAAAGAGGGAGATGTCCTCCTCGCATGTCTTGAGAAGGTCTCCCACCACGCTGTGTACCAGCCCTTCGGCAAGATCCTGCAGATCATCGAGATCCGCGAAGGCCATTTCGGGCTCGACCATGATGAATTCGGCCGCGTGACGCGGGGTGTTTGAATTTTCCGCCCGGAAGGTGGTGCCGAAGGAATAGACGCGGCCAAGGCCCATGGCCAGGGCTTCGGCCTCCAGCTGACCGGAGACGGTCAGCTGGCAGGAGCGGTTGAAAAAGTCCTTGCTCAGGTCCTTTTCTCCCGGAGGAAGTGTCGTGACCCTGAACATTTCGCCCGCACCCTCGCAGTCGGAACCGGTCAGGACCGGGCAGTGCACCTGGTAGAAGCCTTCGCTCTGGAAATAGCTGTGGATGGCGGTGGCAGCGCGGGACCGGATGCGGAAGGCGGCAGAATATTTGTTTGTTCTGGGACGAAGATGCGCAATGGTGCGCAGGAATTCGTCCGAATGACGTTTCTTCTGCAGCGGATAGGTCTCGGGGTCGGCGCCGCCGAACACAAAGATTTCCCTGGCCCGCACTTCCCAGCGCTGACCCTTGCCGGGGGAGGGGACAAGTTCACCGCTCACGCGCACGGCGGAGCCGGTGCTGCTTTCACCAAGACCTTCGGCGGCGGGGGTGCCGGCATCGACAACGCACTGCAGGTTCGTCAGGCAGGATCCGTCATTGAGTTCAAGGAATGTGACGCCCTTGCCATCACGGCGGGTGCGGATCCAGCCGCAGACGGTCACGTCCTGGCTGGGGGACTCGGCGGAAAGAATCGATTTGATCAGGCTTTTGCGCATGGTTTTCCTCCATCTGGGATTGCACGTCTTAGCGCCTTTTGGCTCAAGAGTCCAATATGAAACAGATCGGCATCGCAAGGAAGACGGCCGGACAGTCTGGCGGAGTGCTGTCGAACGCGGCATCGTGAGACGGCAGTTGCTGCACCCGGCGGCTCAGGTTGAGTTTTGAACGGGGCATGGCTATAGTTTTGCATGTCCTGCTGATGAACCGGGGCGCTCGCACCATCTTTACCGCGTGTCGAACCCGCCCCGTGCGGCGCTTTTGCCGGCAATGGTGTCCCGCCTGTCAGAACGGCGGTTCATGGAGAGTGCGATGGCCAAACTTTCTGTCTGTTCCCTTGTCTGCCTGCTGCTGCTTGGCATGTCCTCCCCCGCTCTGGCCGCTCCCGAAGCCGCGGCCGGCAGCCCGGTCCCCGATGCCCCGGCCAAAGTTGCCGCCCGAGTGACGGCTGTGACCGTGCAGCTGGAGGGCAATGACAGCATTGGCGCCCGTCTGGGAACAGCCCTCAAGGAACAGTTCAACACGTCCAGCCTGTTCAGACTCACAAGCAGGGATGAAGCCAAGCTGGTTCTCATTGTGACCACTGCGCCCGAATTTCCCTCAAGACCTTCGGTGGGCAGCGTCTATTCGGTGATCTGGGGGTTCAGTCAGGCGGACGGCTATCTGTATCTGCTGCTTGACAAGCAGGTCGGCACTGTGGCCGGCGATGAAATAGACGCCCTTGTGCCCAGACTGGTGGAAAAGACCGACGGTCTGTCCGTGAAGTACAGCTCGCTGTGGAAAAAATAAAGACACCGTCTGCCGGTTCGAAATTCTTTGTCTCTCGCCCCGCTTTTTCTGCTCGGAAAGGCGGGGTTTCCTGTACGGCGATGGCTTCCGCACGCTTTTGAACACTGTGTCTGGACGGACATCTGCTGCCGCGTGTGCAGAAAAGCCCCCTATTCCCCCCTGTCCGCCCGCCAGCGGGCGGCAAGGGAGCAGAAGCTGACGGCCCAGCAGGGCAGAGCGGGGGCGAAAATATGGGTGTACGAGCCCCATGCATTGCCGGCGGTCACGGCATCAAGGCCGTCGTTGAGCCCCATGCCGCGTGAAAGTCTGAGTGCCGCCGCGTCATTGTCCATGCTGCCCGGCACGGCATGGGAATAATGGAATTCGTGTCCGGGAATGATCAGGTCTTCCGGATAGAACGGCGTCCTGCGGCAGGTCTGGCCGCGCACATAGCCCAGTCCCCGGGGTCTGCCCCCGAACTCGATATCCACCGGGAGCACGCCGGCCATGGGCCAGCGCCGGCCGTCCTTCGTGATCGACCGGGAAAGCACCATGAGACCGCCGCATTCCGCGTAGACCGGAAGACCTCTGCGCGCCTGTCCGGCAAGCTCGCGCAGACGGGGGCTGTCTGTCAGGGACTCCAGAAAATCCTCCGGGAAGCCGCCTCCGAGATAGACTCCGTCCAGTCCGTCCCCGCCGTCAAAGCGCCAGGGCTCGGCATCAAAGAGCGACAGTCTGACAAGGCGGGCGCCGGCCCGCTCAAGCGCCTCGAGATTCTCGCGGTAGTAGAACCACAGGCAGGCATCCCGCACATAGCCGATAGTCGGCCGCACATCGGGCTCGTGCGCCGGTGCGCGCCAGAACGGAGCCGCGGAAAGGGACGGGGCCTGCGCGGCCCTTTCCATGATTGTCCCGACATCGACGTGGGAGCTGACAAAGGCGGCCAGCCTGTCCAGAGTCTCCTCGGCGGTTTCCGAGAGGCCGTCGCCTCTGAAGGAGGCAATGCCCATATGCCGTTCCGGAAGGAGATTTTCCGTCAGGCGGGGAAGCTCCCCGAGGACAGAGAAATCCGTGTAGGCCTCGATGGATTTGCGCAGATAGGCCGCGTGCCGCGCCGAACCCGTGCGGTTCAGCACAACGCCGGCAAAGGAGAGCCCCTTCTCAAAACCGGCCAGTCCCTGCAGCAGGGCGGCCACTGTGCGCGTCATCTTGGTGACATTGAGCGTCAGGAGAATGGGGGCGCGCAGCTCGCGCGCCAGAGCGGCCGTGGAGCACGAACCAGAGACGTCAAGACCGTCGAACAGGCCTCTGTTGCCCTCGATGACGGCAACAGCGCGCTGCTGCTCCTCTCCTGTCAGCAGTGTGCGGAAGGCATGGGCCAGCTGCGAGCGCAGTCCGTCACCGTCGAGAAAGAACGGATCCAGATTTGAGGCCGGGTGCCCGGCGGCGGCTGCAAGCCAGGCCGCGTCGATATAGTCCGGTCCCTTTTTCAGGGGCAGCACGGCATGTCCCAGCCGGCTCAGTGTGCGGGCCAGTCCCAGACTGAGCAGTGTCTTGCCGCCTCCTCCGGAGGTGGAGGAGATGACAAGGCGCGGAAGACGGACAATGTCTTTTGTCTGTCCGGAAGAGGCTGTGCCGGAGTGCATGGGTGCTGCCCCTGTCTGCTGTCTAGTGCTTGAACGAACGCTGTCCGGTGAAGACCATGGCCACCTGCGGGCTGTGCTCGTTGACAGCCTTGATGACCTCCCAGTCGCGCAGGGAGCCGCCGGGCTGGCCGATGGCGGTGATGCCTTCGGCCATGGCCACGTCGACGCCGTCACGGAAGGGGAAGAAGCCGTCGGAGATCAGCACCGAGCCGGCCAGTCCGCCGTGATCGGCTCTGGCCCGGGCCTCCACTTCCCTGAGCTTCTCTGCCATGGCGGCATCGCTTCTGGCCTTTTCCTTGAGATCATACAGCGTCAGGCCCATTTCCTGGAAGGCGATCATGTCTTCGTACTTGTGGTAGGCCTTGTAGATGGCAAGCTCCACGCAGCCGACACGGTCCTGTTCGCCTGTGCCGATGGCTGTAGTGGCGCCGTTGCGGGCGAAAATGACGGAGTTGGAGGTCACGCCGGCCTCGACAGCCCAGGCAAAGCGCAGGTCATCCATTTCCTGCGCGGTGGGACGGCGGGCGGTGTAGATGGTGCCCTCCTTGTCCGAGGCCTGAGCGGGAATGAAGTCGCTGTTGCTCAGAATGCGGTTCTGGAAGGATTTCTGCACAACAAGGCCGCCGTCGGCAAGGCACTTGATGTCCAGGAAGGCCGACGAGGTCAGCTTGTCCAGTTCGGCCAGGCCGGGCAGTTCCATGATGCGCAGATTCTTGCGGCTCTTGATTATGTCCAGAGTTCCTTCCTCGAAGGCGGGAGCGGCCACGACCTCGAAGTAGCTGGAAGCCACGATTTCGGCCGCTTCTCTGGTGAAGGGCCTGTTGACGACAACCGCGCCGCCGAAAGCCGCAATGCGGTCACACCAGAAGGCCTTGTTCAGCGCGTCACCCACGCCATTGTCCGACCAGGCGGCACCGCAGGGATTGTTGTGCTTGATGATCAGGGCCGCTGCCTTGTCGGTGAGGTACTGCAGGATGTTGGCGCCGTTGTCCACGTCCGTCAGATTGGTCTTGCCGGGGTGCTTGCCGGCCTGCAGCATCTGTGCCTCGCTCATGGCCGAGACCAGGCTGTGCTGCGGGCCGCGCCAGCTGATGCCGCCAAGGGTCAGGGAGCCTTCGGCCAGCTGGTAGAGGGCTGCCGGCTGGTCGGGGTTTTCACCATATCTGAGGCCTTTCATCTCGCCGCCGATTTCCCACTGGCGCTTGCGATAGACAAGGGTCTGGTCGCCAAGCGTGATGGTCATGGTGTCGGGATAGGTCTCCTTCACGATGGTTTTGTACATATTTTTCAGATCAGCCATGGTGTCCTCCGGAACTGTTGAGTTGTGGCCTTTGCTACCACACAGCCCATGCTTTTTCCAGCGTTCCGCAGGTCGCTCCGGACGCAGGGGAGAACATGCGCGCCGGAGGCTCGGGTGCATTATTCGGGCTTGTCAGGGCTGGGAAATAAACGTATTTTGCCATGGGATATGCGCGGAAGATTTTTCTTTTGCGCCTGTCCCCTGCGCGGGTGCGCGGCAGCGCACCGGATGGAATTGCACGCCGCCCGGAGCGTCAGTTCCCGCTCAAGCGCGGGACGTCCCGGCAGCTCTGCTCCGAAGCGTTCGGACTCGGGCCCGTGCGCCGGCCTTTCGGTTTGCGCCGGGGCAGAGCGGAGCCAGCCCCCCAGATGGAAGACTTGCAATGGAAAAACTTCTGCTGAAGATGGCCGATCAGCTGGATGGTCTGGCCGAAGCCTCTCTCGTGACTCTCTGGCACAAGTATGCCAAGCAGGCGTGCATCTTCGAACCTACAAAGGAGTGGGAGAGGGCAACGCTGGTTTTCTGCCTCATTCAGGCAAAACGCATGAAAAACCAGCTTTTCAACTACTACTGGCAGTCTCTTTCCAAAGAGCACGAGAAGGAAGCGGCCGAGAAGGCCTCCTCTCCGGAGGATGCCGCGTCCCGCAGACGCACTCCCTGCCCTCTCCTGCAGTTCCGGCCCCTGCCCGAGGACGAGGACAGGAAGTAGAGAGTGTCTGACATACGGATTCAAGCGGTCATTTTGGCCAATTGCGAACTATAAAGGTGTGAAGTTATGGCAAACACGGTTATCATTGGCGCCCAGTGGGGTGACGAAGGCAAGGGCAAGATTGTTGATATGCTCAGTGCCAGCAGTGATGTTATTGTCCGGTTCCAGGGCGGCAACAATGCGGGGCATACCATCGAGGCGAATGGCAAGCAGACAATTCTGCACACCATTCCCTCGGGCATACTGCATCCCGGCAAGCTCTGCCTTATCGGCAACGGCGTTGTGCTCGACCCCTTCGTCTTCCTGAAGGAAGTGGACGGACTCAATGAAAACGGCATCGACACCAGCCCCCGCCGTCTGGGCATCAGCTACAAGACGCATCTGATCATGCCCTACCATGTGGCTCTGGACAAGGCCAGAGAGGCCTACAAGGCCGGCAGCAAGATTGGCACCACGGGGCGCGGCATCGGTCCCTGCTATGAGGACAAGGTCGGCCGCGTCGGTCTGAGGGCCGGCGATCTGACCAATCCCGACCTCGCGAGCCGCAAGATTGCCGCCGCTCTTGTCGAGAAGAATTTCCTGCTGAAAAATCTCTACGGCAGCGAGCCGCTGGATGCCAAAACAATCACCGATCAGGTGATGGCCATCGCCCCCCGCATCACCCCCTACCTCACGGACGTGTCCGGAGCCGTTCAGGAATCCGTGCTCATCGGCAAGGATGTGCTCTGGGAAGGCGCCCAGGGCGTGCATCTGGATGTGGACCACGGCACCTATCCCTATGTGACCTCCTCCAACACCGTGTCCGGCTGCGGTTCCACCGGCACCGGCATCGGTCCCAACTATCTGCAGCAGGTGCTTGGCATTGCCAAGGCCTACACCACCCGCGTGGGTGCCGGTCCCTTCCCCACCGAACTTGACGACAAGACCGGCGCCTTCCTGCGCGAGCAGGGGCATGAATTCGGCGCCACGACAGGACGTCCCCGCCGCTGCGGCTGGCTTGACGCCGTGGTGCTGCGCGAATCCGCCCGTCTTTGCGGTCTGACCCAGTTCGCCCTGACCAAGATCGACGTGCTGCGCAATCTTCCCATTCTGAAGATCTGCGTTGACTACATGTACAAGGGACACCGCATCGAGTATCCCCCGCAGGGAGAGAACGCTCTTGCCGAAGTCACGCCGGTCTACGAGGAACTGCCCGGATTCACCGAGGACATCTCCCATTGCAAGCATATGGAGGCCCTGCCCTACAATGTGCAGAAGTACATTCAGCGCATTGAGGCCCTGACCCAGGTGCGCATTGCCTATGTGTCCGTGGGCCCGGACCGCGACCAGACCATCATCTGCTAACCCAGTCAGCCGATGGAGCCCCTGTTCGACGAAATAGGCGGTCCGTCCTTTGCCAGTCTGAAACAGAGACTCAGCCTGCTTGGCGAAAATCCGCCGCAGGTCCTGCTTCTTGACGGCGGCAGCGAGGCTCAGCGCCTTGCTGCCGCCCGCTGGTGGGCCTGCCGCTGCATCTGTCCTTCCGCCACGGTCGGGACTGGTCCCTGTCTGGTCTGCGACACATGCCGTCAGGTGGCTGAGCAGGAGCATCTGGACGTGCCGGCCTTTGACGGCCGCATTTCCAACAAGCAGGACGAGGAGGATCCCGGTCCTGTCAGAGCGCTCAACATGGACAATGTCCGTGTCCTCAAGGGGCTGCTCAAGGATCCCCCTCATGGTTCGGCGGTGCGCGTCGTCCTGCTGATGGGGCTTGAGCGCACAAGATCCAATGCGGCCAACGCCCTGCTCAAGGTTCTGGAAGAACCTTCGAAGCACAATCTCTTCGTGCTGCTGGCGGCCCAGCGCGAGCAGCTTCTGCCCACGCTTGTCTCCCGGTCGCACTGTCTGGTTCTTCCCTGGCCGGATCCCGAATTCGAGCGCTCCGACCAGATCTACAGGGATCTGGCCCGTGACCTGGAAGAGTTCTTCTCGACAGGCCGCATGCTTTTTGCGAGAACCGCGCTGAAGAGTTTTGACGCCGCGCAGGCCGGCCTCGCGCTGGACATTGTGCAGAAGTCAGTTCTGCGCTGCCTGACAGGCAGGGCGGGCGGAGGCGTTGACCGCTTCGTCATGCTACTGGATCCTGTGGCACTGACCAATGTGAGCCGGTGGATAGGCGAGGCGCGGGCAAAAATTCAGGAGCAGGTTTCCGGCCCCAGAGTCATTGAAACCTTCATGACCCGTCTGTTCCTGCTCATTCAGAGGGCGAGGGGCTGACGTCGGCTGAAGTTTCTGCCCCGAGAAGAGGGAAGCGGCGGTGAACAGACCGTTCCCCGCCGCTTCCCTCTTCTGGTGTCCGCACTTGCCGTGTGGAGCGTCAGAGTGTCGCAATCAGGCACATTGCCTGTGAAAGCTCGATAAAGCAGCCTATGAAGTCTCCCGAGTATCCGCCGTGCGTCCTGCACCAGGAAAGGACGCGCCAGAGGATCAGGCACTGCCCTGCGGCCAGAAGAAGCAGATTCAGCGGACTGATGCCCGCAAGACCGAGCAGCAGAAGAACCGCCGCACCATGGGCAATTGACAGGGCAAGATTCGAAACTGTGCCGGCTTCGGCAAACTGTCCGCCCAGGGAATGCGTGGTGGTGTAGGGCGTCGACAGGCAGAAAACAAGCACGGCGAGACCGCGGCCCCAGACAGGAGCAAGAATAAGGGGGGCCCAGATTCCCGAGGAAGCGTGTCCGGCGGCACCGGCAAGCTGAAAGACGAAAACAGCCAGAAGAGCCAGAGCGCCAAACGTGCCGAGACGGCTGTCCTTGAGGATGGCGCGGAATTCATCACCGCGCCGCTGCGAGCCGAGCGCGTCGAAGACATCGGCCAGGCCGTCCCAGTGCAGTCCGCGGGAAACGGTCATTTCGAAGACCAGCCAGACAAGGCCGGGCAGAATCAGGGCTGGAACAGGACCCGCGGCAATGACGAACTGGCAGAGCATCAGAGCAGCCCAGGCGGCGAGTGTGCAGACAAGTCCGATCACGAGTCCGCAGGCGCCAAACCAGGGAGCGCAGAGGTGCAGCGCCGTGCCGCGCACCATGCGGGCCGGAACGAGGCAGGTGAAAAAGCTCAGGGCATCAAGGAAGTGGACAGGGCAGATGCGGGGCATAAAGGATTTCCTGAATACGTTTAAAAGCCCCCATCCCTGAGGGAATGGGGGCTGGAAAGTGCGAAATTTCAGCTGAGTCTAGCTCTTGCCGTAGAACCTGTTCTGATTGAAAGCCAGCGAATACAGATGATGGAAGAAATCAACGTACTCGACATTGACATGTTCCGGCACCTTGATGCGGGCCGACGCAAAATTGAGCAGAGAAGTGATGCCGGCATTCATCAGATGCGTGGCCGCACGCTGAGCGCGCTCGGGAGGCGTGGTGATGATGCCTATTTCAATGTTGTTTTCAGCCACAAGTGCGGGCATGTCCTTGGTGCAGTGCACTTCAAGGCCATGAACCACTTCACCAATTTTGAAGGGATCGCAGTCAAAGATGCAGACAATGTTGAAGCCGCGTTCGCGGAAGTCTGCATGATTCAGCAGAGCCTTGCCCAGATTGCCAACGCCGATGAGCGCCATGCGCCATTCTCTGTTGACATCCAGAGCGGAAGTGATGGCCGCAATGAGAGAAGTCACATTGTAGCCGACGCCGCGTATGCCGAATTCGCCGAAGTAGGCGAGGTCCTTGCGTATCTGAGAGCCGTTGACGCCGCAGGCCTCGGCCAGGGGCGTGGAGGAAATGATTTCTGTCCCATCGCGGGCGAGATTCTCGAGCACCTGGATATAGGTGGCCAGACGACGAATCGTTGCACGCGGGATGCGTGTATTTTTGAGCGTGTTTTCCATAGGTACACCAGGGAAACCCCGTATCGGACGGGGTAAAGGAGAGCTTGTGAAAATTTTACGAAGCTTATCTTACGGCAAGGAGTGAGTTTGCACAAGTGTTTCACAAGCCAAATATGCAATTTTTTTGTATACTAAATTACTATGAAATGAGAAACAGAGCGCACTGAAAGCTAACGTAAACAGCCGATCTTGCGCATTGGGCGGCTCCACCATGGACAGCAGGGCCGCATGTGTACGTTTCAGTGTTACATTTATGTCGTTAACAATATGAAAATACGTAAAATTGTCTCACTCAGACAGGACATGAAGACGCAGCGGGCATTTCTGTGCAGTCATTAGCGCAGTGCGATCGACTCCGAGACGCTGCCGGGTGATGCAGGCATGCAGTTTGTCCAGTCCGGCTGACAAAAGAATCCGCTGCTCTATCGGGTGCAGATCAGCGGCACAAGGTCCGCATAGCCTTCCTTTTCCATATCCGAGCAGGAGATGAATCTCAGGGCTGCGGAATTGATGCAGTAGCGCAGCCCTCCCCTGTCCTCCGGACCATCATTGAAGACATGCCCCAGGTGGGAGCCTCCGGCCCGGCTGCGGACCTCGGTGCGCACCATGCCATGGCTCCTGTCCTGATGCTCGGTGACCACTTCCCCGCTGATGGGCCTGGAAAAGCTGGGCCAGCCGCAGCCGGACTCGAACTTGTCCGAGGAGGAGAACAGCGGCTCGCCTGTGGCGATGTCGACATAGATGCCCCGTTCGAAGTGATCCCAGTAAATGCCCGTGAACGCCCTTTCAGTGCCGGCATGACAGACAACATCGTACTGCTCGGGCGTGAGACGCGACCTGAGTTCCCTGTCTGACGGTCTGCGGTAGCGGTCGGCGTCAAGAGAGTTTCCAGGGCTGCCGGATGGCAGCGGAGCATCGCCCGGTGAAGCGTCCTCCTCGAGGTGCCGGAGACCGTCAAAGCGTATGTGGCAGTAGCCGCCCGGATTCTTCTGCAGATAGTCCTGATGGTATTCCTCGGCCCTGAAGAAGTTTGTCAGCGGCATGAGTTCGACAACCGGTCTCCTGCCAAGCCTGCGTGCCTGCTCGTCCATCACTTCGGCAAGGATGACACGGTCCTCTTCGGTCGTATAGTAGAGTCCCGTTCGGTACTGCGTTCCCCTGTCGTTGCCCTGCCTGTTCACGCTCATCGGGTCGACAATGCGAAAGAACTGTCTGGCCAGAGTTCGCAGGCCGACAATGTCAGGAAGATACTGTATCTGCACGGCCTCGGCCGCGTTGGTCACGTCGCTGCACACTTCCCGGTAGGTTGGACTGTGCCGGCTGCTGTTGGCGTAGCCGGAAACAGCATCGACAACACCAGGAATCCTGGAGAAATATTCCTCAACACCCCAGAAGCATCCCCCGGCAAAGCATATCTCGCGCACAGGGCCGTGCGGTTTCTGCGCGACCGGAGCCGTCTGAACCTGCCCTGCCCTCGCCTGATCCGTCAGTGTCTCTTCGAGTGTGGCGTGCTGCGCGAGCGCCTGTTCCATGGTGCATTCCCTGATGTCGATATTCATTCTATTGGCTTCTCCTGACGGACGTCAGGCCGTTGCAGGCTGGCAGATCCCTAAAGAAACATGCTTCGCTTGTATCCTGCAGCAGG
>JAUNSE010000494.1 GCA_030539415.1 Desulfovibrionaceae bacterium | reverse complement strand
AGCTCACACAGGAGCTCGGGGTCACGCCCTTGGCCCTGGGGGCAATGTTGCGGGCGTGCATGGCGCGCTCCAGCGTGATGTTGCCGCCCTCTTCGGAGCCGGTCAGGGTGTGGCAGTCAGAGCAGCTCTGAGGTTCGCCGGTGTGATGGCAGGTTTCACAGTCGGAAACTGCCTTTTCATGGATCAGGTGATTGAAAACAACAGGCTGCATTGTGCCCACAGCAGCCGTTGCCGTCCCGGTTACGGGAAACATTACCGAGGCCGAGGGTGCGCCGCTGTCTGTCTCCTCCAGTTCCTCGGCACCCACGGGCCCCGTACACCAGGCGAACAGACAGATGGTACACGCAACAGTCTTCAACATTTTCGAAAGCAGTGCCTTACCATTCCTCATGTGAACATCCTTATGTATGCTAGACTTCCCAAATGCGGATCAAAGCCCATGCCAGATCCAGCCCCCTCACGGGTGCGGTTGCATACTCCTTTTTTGAGACTAGACCAGATTTAACATTTGGTCAAGACGGTTGGCGGGTAAAAACTGCCGTCTTTATGGTAACCTATACACTTTTCGTAACTCTTTTTTTGCAAAATTTCGCAAGCGTGTCCGCACCAGCGGCGAAGGCCGGGCCGCAAACAGCCCCAGACGGGCCTTTTCGAAGATTTGCTCATGCATTATATGATCAAATGAAAATATATCATTGCAGAAGAGACGCAATATGCATGTTAAAATGCTTTCTTGGCAGGAAAACAAACAGAAATGTCTGATTCGACGAGTGCGCTGGATGTTACACAATGCGGTTTGATGATTGCGAACAATATGTTGGAACACTGCTCCATGCAGGGCAAGCCTCCCGAAGAGGGATAAAGGCGAAACGCTTTGCCCGGCTCGGCTGGTGAAAAAAAACACAAGACAGCTTGACAGTACGGAATGGCTGGAACATGGTACGCAGAAATTTTTCACCGGGAGCGGGACCAACCGGGAGGCGAACATGTTCACACTGACCCTGGGCATACTGGCCCTGTGCTCGCTGGCCGCCTTTGTGGCCGGCTTTATCGACAGCATTGCCGGCGGCGGGGGGCTGATCACCATTCCCGCGCTGCTGCTTGCCGGGGTGCCGCCGCATTACGCCCTGGGCACCAACAAGGTGCAGGCCTGCGTGGGCACGACCGTGTCCCTCGCCATGTTCGCCTCCGGGCATCTGGTGCTCTGGCGCCTGGCCCTGCTGGGTCTTCCCTTCTCTCTGGCCGGGTCGGCCATGGGGTCGTCCCTGGCCCTCTATCTGGACAGCGCCGTTCTCGGCAAAATCCTGCTGGGCCTGCTGCCCTTCGCCATGTGCATGACCCTGCTGCCCAAAAGAAAGGAGGATGTGCCCGCCCTTCCTCTGGAAGGCGCGCGCTTCTGGACGGCCACTCCGCTGATCAGCACCTGCATAGGCTGCTACGACGGCTTCTTCGGCCCCGGCACCGGCACCTTCTTCATTCTCGCCTTTCACTGGGTGCTGCGCCAGGGGCTGGTGCAGGCCTCGGCCACGACCAAGGTCCTCAACCTCGCCTCGAACTTCAGCGCCATGGTTGTCTTCATCTGGAACGGCAAGGTCCTCTGGCCCCTGGCCGCATGCATGCTGGCCGCCTCGGTGGCCGGAAACTGGCTCGGCAGCCGGACGGCCATGCGCATAGGCGCCCGGGCGGTCCGCTTCTTCCTGACCATCTCCCTTGCCCTGCTCATGGCCACGCTTGTCTGGCGCTACGTGATTTCGCCGGCCCTGTAGGAGCCGGCGTCAGGCCGATGCCCCGTCTTCCTCGCGCAGCTCGCTGAAGCTGGCGTAGCCGATGTACTTTTCCGGCTGCTTTCTGGGCTTTTCCTCAGGCGCGGGCGCGGCGGCCGGTGGCATGTCGAAGGGCAACTTCCGGCCTTCGACCGACGTGCGCAGAAAGGCCTCGATGGCCGCGGTCATGTCCAGCCCCATGGAGGCGAAAAGATCCTGGGCCTGTTTTTTGACCGTGGTGTCAATGCGGATGGTTATGCTGGTTGTGGTGGACATGGCTCTCGTTCTCCCTGCTGCTCTGCCGTGATTGCCGTGCACCGGCTATGCGGATACGCGTCCAAGTATACCC
>JAUNSE010000493.1 GCA_030539415.1 Desulfovibrionaceae bacterium | reverse complement strand
GCTGCCCGGCAGGTTGATGACCAGCGTCCGGCCCACGATGCCGGCCTTCGCCCGGCTGATGGCCCCCATGGGGGTCTTCGCGAGGCTTGCCTGCATCATGGCCTGCGCAAAGCCGGGCAGCTCGCGGTCGAGGACGCGGGACGTGGCCTCGGGGGTGAGGTCCGAGGGCGCGACACCGGTGCCGCCGCTGGTGAGCACGAGGTCGTAGCCCTCGTCCAGGGCCAGGGCGGTGATGAGGGCGCGCAGGCGCGCCGGGTCGTCCGGCAGCAGGTATCCCTGCGCGTGGCCCACATCGAGCCTTTCGCGCACCATCTCCTCCATGGCCGGGCCGCTGGCATCCTCGCGCAGCCCGAGGCTCCCCCGGTCGGACAGGGTGATCCAGGCGAGGGAGAGCCCTTCGCGCACAGGCTCGAGGGCGATCCTGCCGGCGGGCAGATCCGTGCAGGCGCGCACCAGCGGGCAGAACAGGGCATGGCCGCCGTCCGCGGCGCAAAGCCACGCGTGGCCGGTGACCAGGAGCAGATCGCGGCCGGCCTCTCCGCGCAGCCTCGTGCCCGCGCTCAGGCGGGGCAGGGCGGCCGGAGGGCAGGGGCCGGGTCTCGATCCCAGCACAAGATGGGCGGTGGCGCCGGCCGGGCGCTGCGTGGCGATGGGAAGCACGCCGCCTTTCGAGCAGGCGGCCAGATGCAGTGTCAGCATGGGGGACCTCTTTTGTCCGCCTCCCCTTCCGCCGTCTTGCGCGTGCCCCGCAGGCGCGCGTCCGGCAGGAGGTGCGGACCGATGATGCTGCCATACTAGCCCCAGACGGGCGGAAAGGCAAAAGGGAAAAAACGGCGTGCAGGCCCTGGCCCGCCAGGGGCCCACGCGGCCGCATGCAGGCGGCATTCTCCAGGCAAGTCTCCTGAACAAATGACAAAAAAAATCGCCGCAGCCGGGCCCGGCACGCCTGCGCCCGGCCCCGCGGGCCCAGGGAGGAAAAAAAAGAAAAAAAAGGGACCGGCCGGAATGGTCCGGCCGATCCCGTGCGGAAAAAAGGCCTCTTGCGGGATGTCAGGGCTTTGCCGGGTCGCTGTAGCCCGGCCAGTTCCCGGAGGCGAGCTCCCAAAGATACAGGCTCGCGATGGTGGCCCTGGGCGACCAGCGTTTCAGGCAGCGGTCGATGAAGGCGTCGTCCAGCTCCTTTTTATGGTAGAGCATGCGCAGCCCGCGCCGTATGCCGAAGTCGCCGCGGCTCAGCACGTTGGGGCGGCGCAGGCAGAAGATGAGCAGCATCTCGGCCGACCAGGGGCCTATGCCCTTCAGGGAGCAGAGCTTCGCGCGCACGGCGTCGTCGTCCAGCCTGTCGAGGCCCGCATAGTCAATCTCTCCCGAAAGGCCGGCTTCGGCAGCGCCCCTGATGCAGGCCGCCTTGGAGCGGGAAAGGCCCAGGCCGCGCAGATCCTCCACCGTGAAGGCGGCCAGATGCTCCGGCGTGACCGGGGAGAGGCGCTCCTTCAGGCGGGCCCAGAGCGTCTCGTGCACCTTCGAGGAGATCTGCTGGCCGCAGACGGCGTGCACCAGGGCGGCGAAGGGATCGGTCAGCACGTCGCGCGAGAGCGGTCCCGCAAGGTCCATGAAGGCCGCAAGCCTTTTGTCCCTTGCGCGCAGATGGGCCGCGTCCTCGGGCGTGCAGCACAGCACTGCCCGGCGCTCTTCCGGCGCCGGGGGCGGCGGGGCGGCAGATTCCCGGCCGGAGCAGGGCCCGGAGGAGGGTGAGGAGGTGCTGCTAGAGGAGGTCATAGTCGCGCCCGCCCGCGCACAGGGGGCAGCGCTCGCCGAAGTTTGCGGCGTAGGCCTCGCCGCAGACCGGGCAGACGGCCACCGGGCCCTTGCTCTTGTGCCCCAGGGCCTCGGCGTGCATCCGCACCGGGCGGATGGAGAGCATTTCCGCGCCGTGCTCGAGCAGCTCGGCGCGCAGCGCGTCGCCGTCCTGCTCCTTCTTCTTCTTGAGCTTGAAGAACCATTCATAAGAGGTGGGGAAGCGCTTCAGCTTCTCCGGGTCGAGCCAGACGCGGCAGCCCTCGCCATTGTACTTGTCGAAGACGACCAGGGCGAAGATGTTGCAGTCCCTGACCT
>JAUNSE010000492.1 GCA_030539415.1 Desulfovibrionaceae bacterium | reverse complement strand
GTATTCATCCCTGTCTCTTGTATTCAAATAAAGATGCAGATAAATATTGTGCGAAAAACTGTCTTCATCAAGATTGTCTTCAAGGCCGTTTCTGTATTTCCTGTACAGTTTTGTCTGCCTGAAAGCATGTGTCAGCGCTGCCGTCGCGCAATGAACATCCACATCGAACGGACAGACGCTGCCTGTCGTCTCGAAGCGGCCGCCCGCCATGGCCTGGTCAAGTTCGGCCCGCACCCATGAAGTCGAAATCGGTGCGGGTGTCACATAGTCGCACCCCGTCAGACACAGCTCGAGAGCACTGTCCTCGGAGCGGAACCCATCCTCCGCCATCAGCAGAATGTTCTCCATTCCCAGCACCGAAAGCCGCTCAAGGGCGAGGTCAATCCGTGCAATGTCCGAAAGAGGGCTGTCTGTCCCTGCGAAGGCAAAGGGCTGTCTTTCCCCTGCGGAGTGCAGCGTGACAAATTTGATGGAATTCTGTCCGTCCCTGTGCGCCTCAACTGCGTCCATGTCCTGAGATTCTTTCAGCAGCTCGACAGGGTAAACCGTTAAATCGCAGGCAAGCGCGGAGCGATCGCCCAGAGACCGGCATCGATCGGCAAAATATCCCTGCTGCAGGGCTTCGTCGCGTCCGACGGACAGGAACAGGTCATTGCAAAGGTCTTCAGTGATTTCATCAGTATAGGGAAGACAGTGGGTTGTCTGCCAGATGGCCATGCCGGGCAGAGGCTGCCCGCCGGTGGCGGCCAGATATCGCGCAATGGAGAGTATCTTCCGCGCTGTTCCCTCGCCGGCATGACGCAGAATGGCTTCGTCGATGCCTGATTCCCTGCCTATATGTTCAAGAATGTCCGCAATGCCTGCCCCTGTCCCCCCTGTCTGCACAGCTGTGCTTCCGCCTTCCTGCCCGTCGGCTCTTTTGCGCCTGGGGCGGGTCGGAATCATTTCGCTTTCGCCTTTTCTGATCTTGCCGAGCAGTTTGGAAGAGCGCACCCGGTTGTTCCTTCGCGCAGGATCATACTCGACCTCGCGGCGGTAGACGTAAACGTCGCCATTGTCCTGCGTGTCGTGAATGATGTAGACCTTGGTTTCCCCGGAAGGTTTTGCCGGCATAAGGACCTCCTGTCTGCGCACAGTTGCTTTGATTTTGTCCATGCACATAAAAGAAGTCAACAATAACCGCGTCGGCAGCATGCGAAACTTTCTTTTGACGAGCGGCGAACCGTCCTTTATTTCGTGTACGTATTGTTCTTGTTTAGTGTACGTATTGTTCTGCCTGCGGACTGCTGTCCGCGGATTCAGGGCCGGTCGGCAGCATCTTCAGGGGCTGTCCTTGCCCGGAATGCGGAAGAGCGGAAGCGGACATGACGACAAGACGCCGGCCCCGCTGTGCAAGGCCGGCGTCCGCATGACATTTGCGCGCTCATCCCCGCGCGGAGGGGCTCAAAATCTCTACAGGGCGCGTCCCAGGGCGAAGACCGCGCCGTTGGGCGCGCCGGGGAAGACCCTGGTGCCGTAGGCCAGGGCGTGCTTCTCCACCAGCATGGCCGGCCAGGGCCCGAACTGCGCTCCCAGGCTCTTCAAAAGGGCTATGGCCGTGGGCGTGACCGTCTCGCCCGTGCCCGCGAAGGGCACCACCGGGATGCCGTCCAGAAGCTCCAGCACGGCCGGAGCCGGCACGGGCAGCACGCCGTGGGCGCAGACCACGCTGCCGTCGGCCACGGGCAGGGGGCTCACCTGGAAGAGGTCGGGCGAGAGCATGTCGTACAGGACGCACCCCAGGGTGATGTCCAGCACGCTGTCCAGGGCGCCCACCTCGTGAAAGTGCACCTCCTCCGGAGCCCTGCCGTGCACGCGGCCCTCGGCCCGCGCCAGCAGGGTGAAGGTGCTGCCGGCGAGCTCGCGGGCGCGCGGGCTGATGTCCGCCTTCTCCAGCAGGACCAGGATGTCCGCAAGCGTGCGGTGCTCGTGCTGATGGGGCAGGGTGACCTCGGCCCGCCAGCCGCCTATGGCATTGACCTCGGCCCGGCCCACAGAGAGGCAGCCGGCAAGCTCGGGCATGATGCCGCCGGCCAGGGCGTTGAGGGCCTGATCGTCCAGGTCCAGCAGGCGCGAGAGGCC
>JAUNSE010000491.1 GCA_030539415.1 Desulfovibrionaceae bacterium | reverse complement strand
GCGACCGCCCATGGGCGTGGCAAAGACCCGCAGGCCCGTGCCGGCGGACTCGTCGCCGGCGGCCATGGCCCGTGCAGGCCGGCCTGACGCACCGGAGGCCTGACCGGAAGCGGGGGCAAGGAGCCTGCCGTTCACAATCTGCCCCGTGAGGCTGCGCTGCAGCGCGAGAGAGGCCTGGCCGGCCTTCGTGTACGCGTCGGGCCCGAGCTCTTTGTAGGCGCCGGGGAGGGCTGTGCCGTCCGAGGCAGAGAAGTCCAGGGCAGACAGGAGATTGCGGGCGTCGCCCAGGTCCCCGGAGGCTGTGGTCAGGTCCGTCTGGCCAAATTCGTCCAGGCTCGCGGCAAGCTCCGCCTGCTGGCCGGAGGCGGCGTACTGGCTGTAGGCATCGGCCGCTCTGGACATGGAGATGGTGTATTCCGCATCCTTGGAGGAGGAGACGGTGGTCAGGGCCATGGTCAGGGTGGGGGAGGCGTTCAGGATGTCCGCGCCCAGGCTGTCCGAAACAGAGAGCGTCCCGGCCCTGACGATGTCGGAGAGGGCGAGACCAAGGTCTCCGTTCGCGTAGTAGTCCCGCACCGGAGTCAGGGCAATCGTGCCGTCCATGGACGCCCTGCCGGAGACCGTCAGAACGTCGGAGGTTCCGGCGGCATTGAAGCTGGTCACCAGGGTGCCGGTCCGGGCTTGCGTGTAGTTGCCGGTGATCCGGGCGGCGGCAATGGCCTGCGCCCCGTCGCCGGCGGAAAGACCGGATCCGGGCGAGTACGTGCCGGCATTGGTGAAGGTGCCGCCGACAGTCTTTGTGCCGTCGCTTATGGAGGACAGGGTGTACGAGCCCGTGCCGGAGAGGGAGGCACCCTCGTCAACGGTCACGGAGAGCACCGAGGCCTGCCCGTTGTACTCCAGAGCGCCGCCGGCCACCTCGATTTGGAGGCTGCTGCTGCCTGCGATTGCACCGTCATAGACCATGGCGAAGTTCGCGTCGCCCGTGTCTCCGCCGATGCCCTGATCTGTGGCCGCAAGGCCGAAGGTCAGCTTCGTGGTGAGCTCGGTGTTGGAGTGCCCCGCATTGAGGGTGGCGTACTGCACGCGGCTGTCCACAGGGTTCCAGTTCGAGACAATGTTCCCGGTTATGGACGCGCCGGAGAGGATGTCCATCTGCTCCACATAGGCGTTGGCCGCAATGTATATGGCCGCGGCGGAGCCTTCCAGCGAGCCCGAGACCGCAAAGCGCGAGACCAGGGGGCCGTCCAGGTTGAGGGCCAGGCCGTACTTGCCGTCAGTCACCGCATTGCCGTCGCTGTCCCTGAGCGCCACGCTCTCGGTCTCCTTGGTTGTGGAATTGTACACGGTGCGCATCCAGGAGCCGCGGTACTCGATGGCATCGCCCAGCATGTTGCCGCCGAAGTCGAAGCGCACCGCAATGCCGCTGTCGCCCGTGGCGCGGATGGCGCCGTTGCTCACCACAGTGTGGTTCTTGCCGTAGGAGACCATGAGGCCCGTGCCGCCGGTCCCGTCCGCGGCCACGGTCACCCCTTCGGCCACGGTCAGGGTGTTGCCGGCGCCCTCGATGCGTATGCCTGTGCCGGCCAGGCCGCAGGCCAGGAGATCCGCCGCCTGGGTGATGATGTTGTTCGAGCCGTAGACATGCAGGCCCACGCCCAGGGTGGCCGTATTGGCCTCGCCCTCGAGGTAGGCCGTGCCCTCGGCATTGCGGGCCCAGAAGCCGTTCGTATTGGTGATTGTGAGGCCGTCGCCGTAGACCGAATGCCCGTACCAGTTCCTGCGGTCGATCTGGTAGCCCAGGTCCTGCATGACGGCGATTTCCGCCTCCATGAGGGTGGTCCAGTTGCGCCACTGCTGATGGCTCATGAGCGAGTGGGCGAGCTCGATGTGGGAGAGGTCGGCCGTCCAGGAATCGTCCGAGGAGCCGGAGCTCTCTCCGCTGCCGCCTTCGGCGGACTCCGAGCCGCTCTCCTCCGTGCCGGAAGTGTCGGACAGAAGACTGACGGACAGAAGGCCGGACGCGGAGCCGCCCCCGGGTTCCTCCTCCTCTTCTTCCTCCTCGATCCCGCCGCCTTCGAAGCCGTTGATCGCAACACCGGCACGGGCCGTCTGGCCCTTGCC
>JAUNSE010000490.1 GCA_030539415.1 Desulfovibrionaceae bacterium | reverse complement strand
AAAATCGTGTTCTTCCATCCTGTTCCTCCCCTCCTACGCCGGACGGCCGGAGCCGGCCGCGATATGCAGCGCGCGCAGGGCGTCCATGTCCGCGTGTATGGCCTTCATGCGCGCTTCGTGCTCCTCGCCGCGGGCGGCCTTTTCCTTCTGGGCTGCGGCCAGGGCCTCGTTTTCGGCGGCGATGCTCTCCTGAACGCGTTTTTCCAGCTCGGCCAGCATGCCGTTTCTGGTCTCCAGCACGGCCGGGCCGACCTGGCCGGCAAGCCTCTCGATGATGGCAGGAATCTGAACCTCCACCTGCGCTCTGGCCTGGGCGCGCGGATCGGGCTGCGGGGCGCTTCTGGTCGCGATGAAGAGATTGATGAGCGAGGGCGCAAGGGCCACCAGCACGCCGATGATGGGCGTGAAGACGGCGCCCGCCGCGACACCGGGCACCAGTCCCGCGAGCAGGGACTTGCCCGCGGCTCCGGCAGCGGCCGAGCCGGCCGTTCCGGCGGCTGTCCCGGCCGCTGTGCCGGCCAGCTGGGGCAGGGAGGCCACGGCATCGACCACGGCCAGCAGGGAATTTCTGAGGGCCTCGTCCGAGGCTTCGTTCCGGCCGGGCGTCCGGATGCCGCCGACCATGGTGCGCAGATTGGCGTGAATCTCTGCCGGCACATTGTTCAGAATCGGCCGCACAATGGACTGCACGCAGTCCGAGAAGGCCTGCCCGCCGGCCATGGCGGCGCTGGTGAGGGCGTCCGCGCCAGAGCGCAGGGCGCTTTCCAGCCTGTTCATGATGCCCGGGATGAGCTGGTTCTGGTATTCGCGGTCCAGCTCTCTGGTCCGCTGCGCAAGCTCGCGCAGAAGCTCGCTCTGGCGCAGCTGCGCCTCGGCTATTCTGTCATCAAGTTCGCGCACGTCCAGACGCGAGGCGTCGGCGTAGGCCTGCAGGGCGGCAAGGCCCTTGTCCAGGGCCAGATTGACGGGCTTTGCGAGGGCCATGTCAAAGAGGGCCTGCGGCTCGAAGCGGTCCGCGGCTCTGGCGACCTTGCCCTCGAAATCGGGATCCTCGTCCGGCAGGGCGGAAACGGTCTCCACCGGAACGTCCTCGCCGTAGACGGCGCGCAGGCGCCGGCGCACGAGGTCGGCAATCCGGGCCAGGTTCTCTTCGGGGACCAGATCGGACTGAGAGATGAAGCAGGCGAGCCCCTGGGGATACTCCATGGCCTCGCGCACGAATTTTCTGTCGGATTCGGTCAGGGCCCCGGCCGGAGCGGGCACCAGCAGTATGAAGGCGCTGCCCTTCTGCAGATAGCCCGCGATGGCCCTGTTGTGGGCCTCTATTTTCGAGTCGTGGCCGGGAAAGTCGACCAGCACGAGCTCCGGGCGCGCCTTCAGGAAGGGGACATTCACGCGGATGGAGAGAAAGGCCGTGCCGGCTGGCGGATTGGCGGTCAGGCCCTCCAGGGGAAGGGACTGCACGCGTCCGTCCTCGAAGACGGCCGCGGCGCTGTCCTCCGGCCCCCAGGAAAGCTCTGCGGGCACCGCCGTCTCGGGCGCCTGGTCCTCCTTAAAGATCTCGCGGCCGGCCAGCCTGTTGAGCAGCGCGCTCTTGCCGCTCGAAAAGCCTCCGACCAGCACGATGCGGAAGGCGTAGCCGTCAATGAGGGCGCCGAGTTCGTCAAAGTCGCCCATCTGGTCCCTGTAGAAGTCGTATCTGCCAAGTATCTGTCTGGCCCGCGCGACAGTGCCGCGATAGTGATCCTTGTTGATCATGCCTGGCTCTCCATGCCTGGAATGTGACTGTGCGAAACGAGTGCTCCCGCCTGCGCGGGACTCCCCCGCCCGCGCGGCGCGCGGCGGACGGGGGAGCGCATCGGAACGTTCGGGACGGGCCGGACTACTTCTTCAGGCCGCAGCCCTTCTGCAGCTCCAGCAGTTCCTCCACGGCCGCGTCGGCTTCGGAGGAGCTGGTCTGGCCCCTGTCCTGCAGGCCCTTCTTGTTGCCTTCCAGCGTGCCCAGCAGTTCCGAGGACTTGAGCAGGATCTCTTCCTGCTGCTGCTTCGGCACGCTGGAGCCGTACTGGTCCTTCAGGCGCTTCATCTTCGCTTCAAGCTTCTTCTTTTCCTCGAGGGCCTGGCGCTC
>JAUNSE010000489.1 GCA_030539415.1 Desulfovibrionaceae bacterium | reverse complement strand
TCGCCGGCCAGAAGGCCGGGATAGTTCATGACCTCGCCCAGGGAGCAGACGCGCTCATGCCCCGCAAGGGAGCTGAGCGCCGCGGCGTCCAGCACGGCGCCGGCCTCCTCGAAGGGCGTGCAGGGCACGCAGGACGGGAGGGCCACAAAGATGCGCACGGGCAGGTCCGCACTGGCCGCGAGCATGTACTCAATGCCCCTGACACCGGCCACATTGGCGATTTCATGCGGATCGGCCACCACGCAGGTGGTGCCGCAGGCCGCCACGGCCCTGGCGAACTCCTCGGGCGCCATGAGAGTGGACTCGATATGCACATGGGCGTCCATCAGGCCGGGCACAAGAAATCTGCGCCCGCAGTCCGTCACGTTCTCGGCCAGAGGCCTGGGACAGCTCTCGTACGGCAGCACGGCCAGCACCTGGCCGTCTCCCAGAAGGACCGTCCTGTCCGGCAGAATCTCCCTGCCGAAGACATCCACCACATCCGCGTGCAGCAGGGCCGTGTCGCAGGCCGTGCGCCCCAGAGCCATGTCCATTCTGCGCTGCATGGCGCCAAGGTCTTAACATTCCATCATTTCTTCCTCGATGTTCCGGGGCCGGCCGCCTGTGCGGGACGGGAGCCCGGGCAGTTGTTCTCCATGCCATGATAGCAGAGTTCACGAATCTTGAAAACACGCACCGCCAACTTGTTTTTCGCGCGCATTCTACGTAGACTTGACGATGCAACAAGCGGATCGCGCCGTTCTTCCGCCGCTTCCGGCCCAGCCGGGCGATGTCCGCGGACAGGACGCGCACCGACCGCAAGCCTCGCGCAAGGGAGACCTCAGATGAGAAGCATGACAGGATTCGGCCGCTGCATCATGGAAAACAGGGCGCTGACCCAGCAGTGGGAGATACGCAGCGTGAACGGCAAGCGGCTGGACCTCAAGTGGAGTCTGCCTCCGGTCGTCAGCAATCTGGAAAACCATTTTGAAAAGATTGTGCGCGCCCACGCCTCCCGCGGACGGGTGGACATCAGCCTTTCCCTGCAGCTTCTGAGCGCCGACCTGGATCAGCATTTCGACTTCGCCCGCGCCCGCGGCATGCTGCAGGCCCTCGAGGCGCTGGCCGCCGAGCGCGGCGACACCTACGCGCCGGACTACAGCAGCCTGCTGAACATCCCCGTGCTGTGGAACTCCTCCCTGGACGATGTGGACGAGGAGACCGTCGCCACCCTAGAGCAGGGCCTGACCCTCGCTCTGGAGGACTGGAACGAGTCCCGCGAAACCGAGGGCGCCGCCCTGGCCCACGACCTTCTGGCCAGGGTGCTGCGGCTCGAGCAGTGGACAGACATCCTGCGCGACAGGGCGCCGGCCATCAAGGACGAGCGCACCGAGACGCTGCGCGAGCGCCTGAACGAGGCCGTGTCCGCCCTCTCCCTCAGCGAGCTGGCCGAGACGCGCTTTCTGCAGGAGGCGGTCATCCTTCTCGACCGCCTGGACGTGACCGAGGAGCTGACCCGCCTGGCCACCCATCTGGAGCGTCTGCGCGAGCTTCTGCAGAGCGAGTCCGACGCCGGGCGCCGGCTGGACTTCACCCTGCAGGAATGCTTCAGGGAAATCACCACCTGCGGCAACAAGATTCCGGACGTGCAGCTCTCGCGTCTGGTGGTGGACTACAAGAACGAGCTCGAGAAGTGCCGGGAGCAGGCGCAGAACCTGGAGTAGGCGAAGCGCCCCCCCCCCGAACAGGACAGGACCTGAAGGAACGGACCGGAATGCCGCGCAAAGGGCGGGCATGTCCGGTCTTTGCGCCTGTCCCCGGCCAGGGCCCTCCGCAGCCGGACAAAGACGCCGGACGCGCTGTCCTTTCCGCTTTTACCCTTGTCATGTGCCGCGTCTTTCATTAGTAATTGTTCTGTTGGCATTTTTTTATTCACCTGCAGCTTGTTGTGTGCGCCGCCCCGCGGCGCACGAGGTTCGTGTCATGCGTCTCGGTACATTTCTCGTCGTGAGCGCCCCGTCAGGAGCGGGGAAAACCACGCTCGTCAAAAAACTTCTGAACGAATTCCCCAACTTCGGCTACTCCGTGTCCTGCACCACCCGCGCTCCGCGCGAGGGGGAGGTCGACGGCAGGGACTACCGCTTCATCACGAA
>JAUNSE010000488.1 GCA_030539415.1 Desulfovibrionaceae bacterium | reverse complement strand
TCGGCCTGCTTCAGGCGCAGGCGCAGGGCCATGAGCTCGGCAGTGAGGCGCCTCCTGTCGGCCTGCAGCGCCGAGCGCTGCGGGCTGCGCACCGGAGACTCGGGCAGGGTGACGGTGCGCACGAAGACGCCGCCCACGGTCATGCCCGTAATGGAGTAGCTGCCGTTCTCGGCGGAGTGGGGCAGAAGCAGGCGCACCACGGCCCGGCCCCTGTCGGACTCGATGGGGAGTTCCTGGCGCACCTGCACCGCGGCCCCGTGGGGCGTGATGCTGGCCAGCCAGGGGATGCCGGCCCTGGGCAGGCCGATGTTGGCGAACGAGGAGGGATCGGCGTCCGAGAGATCGGCCGCGTAGGCCTCCGCCGCCCGGACGGGCGCGGCATGGGCGAGAAGCGCTGCCGCGGCAAAGACGAGAAGGGCGGCAAGCGCGCCCCAGGGCCCGCGTCCTGTCGGATGATGCGGGAAGCGTTGACGGGGAGAGGCTGTTTTCAAATCGGTCCTCCTGATCTGGACCTGGTCTGAGGGTGGGGAACATGTTTTCAGTCATTATAGCAGAGCCCGGCACAAAGGAAAACGGCGAAAAAATATGTTACTGAGAGGCTTGTGAATGACAGATGCGGCCTGGTGCGGCCGCTCGGAGCCGCCGAAACGCCCGCGCCGCGGACGTGCCCGGACTGCCGGGGCCGCAGCAGGCTGCCGCGCGAATGATGCGGCACGGCTTGCGCCGGCCCGATGCCGCAGCGGCGGAAAAAAACGCCGGCAGGCTCTTCCCGGGCCCGGATCGCTCTAAAAATAACGGTCATAGGCTCTCCGGATAAGGGAGGACGGAATGACGGAGCTTGTCCGGGGCGTCGATCATGGTGCGATCCTGAAGCGGCCTCTGCGGCTGTTTGGGGACGGAAGACAGCGCTGATCAAGGCGATCATTACCGCGAAGTGCAGTCACCTGAATGCTTCATGTCCACTTTTTTGCTTTTTTTGCCGGTACGTTTTTTTGCGGAAGATCGCTTTCCGTACGGTACGGCTTGAAAATATTGGAAAAAAAGGCCTGTTAGATGATTTTCTGTTGCCATGCCGGCTGTTTGCGCAGGATGTATGGACGGAGTATCGTGCCGAAAGGCACGCAAGATACGTGTCAGCCGGCGCGCGCCGCCGGCAAAGAGTTCCATGCGGAGAGGAAATGGAGAACAACGCAAACACTGCCGACAAAACGGTTCTGGAGCAGTCGGCCCAGGCCGGCCGCGACGCGGCCGCCCAGCCCGGAGCGGCTTCGGAAACCCTGAAGATAGATCCCCTGCGCCCGGCGGAGACGGACCGTCTGCCCCCGCTGCTGCGCAGCCTGTCCACCCTCATACGCCTCAAGGGCGGCCATGTGTCCCCGCAGTTTCTGCTGTCGGGCCTGGTCGGCGCCGGCCATGTCAGCGTGGCGGCCTGCATCAAGTCGGCCGAACGGGCGGGCCTCTCCTGCCATGTGGCCTCGAGGCGGACGCTCAATGAAATCTCGCCCCTGACCTTCCCCTGCATCCTTCTGCTGCAGGGCGGCCAGTCCTGCGTCCTGCTGCGTCTCGAGAAGGACGCGGAGGGGAAGCAGAAGGCCAGGGTGATCATGCCCGATCTCGGCAACGACCCGCAGCTGGTCGACCGCGCCGAGCTGGAGCGCCAGTACACGGGCTACGCCGTCCTCGGCGCCATGAAGAGCCAGGCCGACTCCAGAACCAACATTCTCAAGGCCTACCGGCCCAAGCGCTGGTTCTGGGACGTGCTCAAGCACTATTCGCCCATCTACGCCCATGTGGCCGTGGCCAGCGTGGTGGTGAACTGCATTGCCGTCGTCTCCTCGCTCTTTGTCATGAACGTGTACGACCGCGTCATCCCGAACAACGCCCACGAGACCCTGTGGGTGCTGGCCGCGGGCGTCATGATCGCCTACATCTTCGACTATCTGCTGCGCTTTCTGCGCGGGCACTTCGTGGACGTGGCCGGCCGCAACGCGGACGTGGTCATCTCCTCGCGCCTGGTGGAGAAGGTGCTGTCCATGCGCATGGACGCAAGGCCGGAATCCACGGGCGCCCTGGTCAACAATCTGCGCGAGTTCGAGTCCCTGCGCGAGTTCTTCAGCTCGTCCACCTTCCTCGCGC
>JAUNSE010000030.1 GCA_030539415.1 Desulfovibrionaceae bacterium | reverse complement strand
CCCTCCTGCGGCGCTCGCTGTATTCGACAAGCACGCCCATGGTGCGCACGGCCTCGTCCACGGCTCCGAACACGGGTATGCCGTTCTCGGACAGGTACTTGAGACATTCAGGCTGCTGGGCCTGATAGATGGAATGCATCACAACAGGCTTGGAGCCTCTGCTGACGCGCTCGGCCATGCTCTTTGCCACATCCATTTCCAGAACGCGGAACTCTTCTGACAGGTCCGCGTATCCGCCGTACAGGCCGACAATGATGATGCCGTCCACCTCGGGGTCATCAAGAAGCACCTGCAGGCAGCGGTCGAAGACCCACATGTCGCCTTCGGGAGTGCCGGCCAGGTCGACGGGATTCTTGATGGGGCAGTGCGGCTTGAGAATGGCGCGCAGCTTGTCCTGAGTCTCCGCGGACAGCACGCGGGCCTCGAGACCGTTGGCCTCGCAGAAGTCCGTGGCCATGACGCCGTGGCCGCCGCCATCGGTCAGGATGGCCATGCGCTTGCCGCCGGCCGGCTTGCACTTGGAGAAAGCCTCGGCAGCGTCAAGAAGTTCGTTGGGAGTGTTGACGCGGACCACGCCGGCCTGGGCCAGAGCCGCGTCAAAGACCTTCTCGCTGCCTGCGAGAGAGCCGGTATGGGAGGCTGCGGCGCGGGCACCCGCGGCGCTGCGGCCGATCTTGATGGCGGCGATGGGGCACTTGAGAGAGGTGCGCTGGGCGGCCTCAAGGAATCTGCGGCCGTCCTGCTCGCTCTCGACGCGCAGGCCTTCCATATAGAGAAGCATGACCTTTGTGTTCTCGTCATTCTCTATGTAGCGCACGAAGTCGTTGAAGCGGACATCCATCTGATTGCCGATGGTGGCCCAGCAGCTGTAGCCCATGCCGCGCTTTCTGGCGTTGAAGTTGAGGTCGATGCCGAAGTTTCCGCTCTGCAGGATGAGGCTCATGGGGCCGGGAGCCAGTTCGATGATGCTGGCGTTCAGACTGACGGCGGAACTGTACATGCCCATGCAGTTGGGCCCCATGATGCGCATGTTCCCGCGGCGGGCGATCTCGAGCATCTTTCTCTCGATTTCCTTGCCTTCGGGACCGGTTTCACCAAAGCCCGTGGAGACGACAATGCCTGTCTTGACGCCTTTCTCGACGCACTGCTCGATGACAGGGAGAATGTACTTGGGGGCGATGGCGATGATGGCGAGGTCCACTTCGCCGGGAACCGACAGGATGTCGGGATAGGTCGGATGGCCAAGTATCTCGCCGCCGGAGCGGGATATCAGGTAGATTTCACCCTGAAACTTGTTGTCGATAAGGCTCTTGGCCGTCCAGTAGCCGTACTTCTTGGTGTCGGACGAGGCACCTATGAGAGCAACGCTTTTGGGCTGGAAGAGGGGGATGAGATCGGACATGGTTCTCTCCATGGGAATTCTTTCTTTGGAGCCTGCGGCGCGCCTACGGGGTCACAACAACGCCTATGGCCACATCGGGACAGACAATGCCGCAGAAGTCGCAGCGGATGCATTTTTCCGGATGCACTCTTTCAACGTAATTGTATCCCTGTCCGTTGATCTCGGTGCCGATGCCCAGAACCTTCTTGGGGCAGGCCTCAACGCACAGTCCGCAGGACTTGCAGCGGCGTTCGTCTATCACGTGGGTTTTCGTGCTCATGGCTAGTCTCCCTTGGCAGCTTCATAACCGGCGTTGAATGCCTTGAGGTTCAGTTCGAGAAGCTCGGGCTTCTTCTTGCCCATGGTGTCCTCGAGAACCGAGGTGATGGTGTCGCGTTTCAGCATCCCTGTCCGGGCAATGACCGCGCCCAGCATGACCATGTTGACGCAGCGGACCGAACCGGCCTCCACGGCCATTTCCGAAGCGGGCACCAGGATCTGCTCGAAGCCTTCGGCAGTGCCGGGCTTTTCCACCAGCGAGGAGTTGGTGAAAAGCTGTCCGCCCGGAGCCACGCCATGGAAGCACTGGCTGTAAATGGAATTGCTGAGCGCGACCGCAACGGTGGCGTCGTTTTCGACAATGGGGCTGCCGATAGGCTCGTCGGAGATGATGATATTGGCCGTGGAATCGCCGCCGCGCTGCTCGATGCCGTAGGTCTGGGTCATGACGACCTTCAGATTCTCCTTCATGGCGCCCTGGCAGACGAGCTTCGCCATCAGCGCGGAACCCTGTCCGCCGGAACCGGAAAACATACATTTGACCAGCATAGTTTCTACTCCACTTCGTCCTTGAAGACCTGAGGCTTGAAATAGTCGACCATCTTTTCCGAGCACCACTTGTAGGCGTCGCGCACGCTCATCTTGAGGCCGGTGGGGCAGGGAACGATAACTTCCACAAAGGAGTAGCCGAGTCCCCTGACCTGGCACTCGAAGGCCTTCTTGATGCTCTTCTTCGCCTTGATGATGTGCTTGGCCGAAGCCACGCTCTCTCGGGCCAGATACTTCACGCCGGGCATTTCGCGCATCATTTCGGGCACCAGCAGCGGATAGCCCTGCCAGGAAACATCGCGCCCCTTGACTGTCGTGGCCGTCACCTGGCCTTCCAGGGTGGTGGGGGACATCTGGCCGCCGGTCATGCCGAACACGGTGTTGTTGACCATGATGGTTGTGATGGGCATGCCCTTGTTGGCGGCATGAAGCAGATCGCCGAGTCCGATGGCGCAGGTGTCACCGTCGCCGGCATAGGTGAAGACGATATTGTCAGGGCGGCAGAGCTTGTAGCCGACGGCAAAGGAGGGGGAGCGGCCATGCGTGGCCTCGATGGCGTCTATATCCATGTAATGGTGGGAAAAACCGCCGCAGCCGATGCCGACGATGCCGATGGTCCGGCCGCAGATGCCCAGCTCTTCGATGGCTTCGGCCACCAGTCTGGTCACCACGCCGTGCCCGCACCCGGGACAGTAGCTGGTCAGTTTGTCGAGGTTGAGGGTCTTGCCGTACTTGATGCTGAGATTCTGCATGACCTTACTCTCCTAACAGGCGGTTCACTTCCGCGGTCATTTCGGCAAGGGTGTACATGGGCATGTCGCCGCCGGTCTTGCCGAAGAAGCTGACCGGCACGCGCCCGTTCACGGCAAGGCGCACATCGTCCACCATCTGGCCGTGGTTCATTTCCACAACGAGGATTCTCTTCACGGAGGAGGGGATGCGCTCGAAGGCCTTGTACGGGAAGGGCCACAGGGTCACGGGGCGGATGCTGCCGACCTTTTTGCCCTGGGCGCGCATATTGGCCACCAGGTCCTTGCACATGCGGCCGTGGATGCCGAAGGCCACAACGATGAGCTCGGCGTCCTCTGTGGAGTTTTCCTTCCACAGCTGCTCCTCGGCCTTGATGATTTCGTACTTGGCGCGCAGGCGCTCGTTCATGGTGTAGCCGTCTTCATGCGAGTAGCTGCCGGTGATGAGGGCGCGCTTGGGATGATCCTGAGTGCCGGTGTAGGCCCACCCGGAGGTGTCATACTCGGCGGAATAGTCGTGGTACTCGGGCAGCACGGCCGTCTCGGTGGTCTGGGCCGTCACGCCGTCGATAACAAAGAGAACAGGCGTCCTGTAGGTGTAGGCCAGGCGGATGCCCACGGGCACGAGGTCGACGATTTCCTGACCGTCGGAGGGAGCGAGGACGGGCACATGATAATCGCCGTGGCCGCCGCCCCTGGTTGCCATGTAGTAATCGCTCTGGGCGCCGAGGATGTCGCCGTCGCCGGGGCCGACGCGCATGGAATCTATCATGAGGCAGGGCAGTTCGGCGCCGCTCATGAAGGAAATCGCCTCCTGCATGAGGGTCATGCCGGGACCGGAGCTGGACGTGGCGCACAGCATGCCCGTACACGCTGCGCCGGCGAGGGCGCTGGAGACGGCCAGCTCGCTTTCCATCTGCATCATCTTGCCGCCGTACTGCGGCAGAATGACGGCCATTCGCTTCATGACATCGGTGGCGGGAGTGATGGGGTAGGCGAAATGGTACTTGACACCACTGCGCGCCAGACTTTCCGCGAAAGTCTCCGTGTTTTTCAGAAACATGGTTTGCTGAGCCATAGGTACCTCAGTACGGTTTCGAAATTTTTGGGGGCTGTTCTCGTGCGGACTCCCCGCTGGAGTCGCACGACTCTGTTTGTTACTTTTATACCGTATTGCGGTATTTCGTACCGTTAAATTCAGGGTATTCACTCACGATTTTCGTGTCAACACATTTTTTCAGAAAAGGCGGCAGCTCCGCCGCAAATGCCAATACTTAATAAATAATCTCATATAGTTATTTGTTAAAATTTTTTCTGCCCTGAACTGACCATGACTTCCAGCTGGGGGACCACCAGGACCAAGGCAGCAGAAGCCAGTCTGACGCCATTTCCATATATATAAAATAATAACAAAATATTAACTCAATAACGGAAAGTTTGAGCGAAGAAAAACGCAAAAATTGTTGACAGCAAAAACCTGAACATCGTATGCTGAAATTATAGATATATCATACCGCATTACGGTATTATGTGCACAAATTTATATCGAGCAGATCACCCTCTTCCTCCACGACTCAAGGAGTGGCCATGTCAGCATCAAGTACACTCAATTTTGAAGAAGCCCCGTTCTCGCCAATTCACAGGAAAATTGCCGCCGGCAGCTTCATGGGCCTGGTCAGTGACGGCTACATACTCGGCATCGTGGGAATCTCCCTCAGCTATGCCGCCACGCCGCTCGGCCTCAGCAGTTTCTGGATGGGACTCATCGGAGCCGCCTCCATGTTCGGCATCTTCTTCGGCAGCCTTGTCACAGGCAGTCTCACCGACAGATTCGGACGCAGACCGCTGTACTGTCTGTTCATGCTGCTGACTGTCCTGGTGTCGATCTGGCAGTACTTCATCTCCGACCCGCTTCTGCTGACAATCGCCCGCTTCCTGCTCGGCATGCTTGTCGGCTCGGACTACACGGTCGGCATCGCCATGCTCAGCGAATGGGCCCCGGCGAAGAAGCGCGGCGGCATCCTTGCCTGGCTTCTTTCCTTCTGGACAATAGGCTACTGCGTGGCCTACGCGGTCGGCTTCTTCATGGACCCCGTTGTCGCCGCCTTCGGAGACGACGGCTGGCGCATCGTGATCTGCACCTCGGCCATCCCGGGCATCATCACTCTAGCCATCCGCCTGGGTGCCCCGGAAACGCCGCTCTGGCTCATCACCAAGGGCCGCTCGGCCGAAGCGCTGGCCCATGTGCACAAGTATCTCGGCACGCAGTACGGCCTGCCCCCCGCCAGCACGGAAGAGGCCATCAAGACGTCCTGGTTTGACCTCTTCGGCCCGAATCAGTGGCGCAAGACGGTCGTCTCCGGCGTGTTCTTCTGCGCCCAGGTGCTGCCCTTCTTCGCCATCTCCATCTTCCTGCCCCTCGTGCTCACCAAGCTGAACATCCAGAACCCCAACGCCTCGGGCGTGCTGTACAACGCCTTCACGCTCATCGGCGTCTTTGTCGGCATGTGGCTCTTCCAGATCTGGACGCGCCGCTTCTTCCTGATTTCCACCTTCTATGCGTCCGCGGTGCTTCTGGCGGTCATGATTGTCTGGACATCAATGCCGCCCGTGCTCGCTCTGGTCATGGTCACCGCCTTCGCCCTGGTGATGGCCATCTCCATTGTCCCAGAATTTTCCTATCCTGCCGAGCTCTTCCCCACCGAGCTCCGCGGCCGGGGCGTCGGCCTGACCATTGCCATAAGCCGCTTCGGCGCCGGCGGCGGCACCTTCCTGCTGCCCATCCTCAGCGAAAAGTTCGGCATTCACGTGGCCCTCTGGGTCTGTGTCGGCACTCTGATCCTGGGCGGCATCATCTGCCAGCTGTGGGCTCCGGAGACCTCTCTCAGAGCCGCGCCGAGACAGTCCGGCGGAACGTCCGCCGGCCAGCCGGGCCTCAACAACGCATAGCCCTGGCAGGACTGGGGAGCGCGCCCGTCCAGTCCTGATTTCCGACCTGTGCGGGCTCGGGCCCGCACAGCTCCGCTCCTCCGCTTCTTCTCCTCTTGGTCCACGGACATACCGCCGCCCCTCAGACCCCGCCCTGGTCTGCGGGGCGGTCCTGTTCTGACAGTTTGCGAACGGAGTCTTCAGCAGATTCTCCGGACAGACGGCCGTCCGCGCTCTTCTCTGTCAGCAGCCAGCCCGTCCTTTCCCGGGTTTGTCAACCGTTGCGTAAAACTCCGGCCTTCGGGCGGTGGAGGATGTCAAGCGCCGCGATGCAGGAAGCGGCCCAGAAAACGCTCCAGAAGATTCTTCATATCCTGACGGGTGAGCCCCAGCAGGGCAGGGAAGGCCAGACCGACTGCTGCGGTCAGCACGGTATAGATGACGCCGGAGCAGAGGAAGCGCATGATGGAGGTCAGGTCACCGAGACCGGCCTCAATCGTCAGCCAGCGGCACAGCCAGGCAAGGCCCAGAAGCAGAAGCAGGCTCCAGACCTGATGGCCGAGATTGCGCCAGAAATGCAGGGGGACAAAGCGCGAGGCCAGCCACAGATACAGATTGACCGTCACCATCTGCACGCAGACCGTCTTCACGGCAAGGCCTGTCGCCCCGAAGCCCAGACCGCAGAGTTCGGGCGGAGCCAGCAGCACCCAGGCTGTGCCGAGACCGTAGAACAGCTCGCAAATCTGTATGTTGCGCAGCACTCTGGTGCGTCCGGTGGCGTGAAAGATGGACGTTCCGAGCTGGCCGTAGGCCTGGTGCAGAGGATAGAGAGCCATAATCTGCACCGGCAGCACCGCCGCGGCAAACTCGCTGCCGCCGAAAATGTAGACCAGGGCCGGAGCCTCGGCCAGGGTGAAGCAGGAAAAATAGGCGGCAACCACATAGAGCAGCGGTGCGAACCGGTCCACCAGACGGCCCATGGCAGCCAGATCCCTCTGCCCCCAGGATATGGAGAGCTCCCGCATGAGCAGCGGCGTCATGGCCGAGACAAAGAGGAAGCAGGCCATGCAGACTTTCTGGGAAAGCGCGAAGAAGCCCTGCTCGGCCGAACCGTTGAACCACTGCAGAAGCCACCGCTCCACCGCTATCATGACAAAGACAATCAGGGCCTTGATGAAAAGCGGATTGGAATATTCATAGAATTCGCGGCAGTAGGCCCTGAAACGCTTTTTTTCGATGGACCAGGCAAGCCTTCCGCCATTTTCCCACGTTCCCCGGCCGCAGCGCGTCGTGACAAGCCAGTATCCGAGGGCGGTGATGCCCAGCATGGCGTACTGCTGGGCCAGCAGCGTCACAATATTGAGCGCGTCCAGCACAAAGAGCAGACACAGCGCGCAGACTGCCACCAGAGACACCGTGGTCCGCACCAGTTCCGATGGCACGGTGGCGCCTATGGCATCATTCATGGACCGCATGACCTGGCACCACCAGGTCAGAAATGCCCAGAACGCCGCAAAGGGAACAAGCCACAGGGGAACATCGGGCAGCAGCAGGCTGCCGCAGGACGGCACCGCGGACAGAAAGAGGCCCGCCGACATGGTTATCAGCAGGACAAGTCCGCTCACGCGCAGATAGAAGGAAACAAGGCCTCCCTCGGTCTGGCGCCTGGACAGCGAATTGTACATGCAGGTGCTGGTGCCCATATCCAGAAAGCCGGCCATCTGATAGAACAGATTGGTGGCAAAGCTGTACTCACCGTACAGCCTCGGCCCCAGGGCGCGAGGCAAGATGGCCTCCATGGCCAGATAGACGGGCACGGCGGCGATATTGGCCAGCAGCTTGAACAGATAGCGGCGCGCAAGAGTGGGTGTTTTTCCCTGCATGGCGGCACCCTAGCGCCTTTTCCCCTTCCCCTCAAGCGGCGCGTTCCCCTCCTGCCGCCCGTCAGGGCGAGGCCGCGGCCTTTTGACCTGCAGGCGCATTTTCAATAGAATATCCTGCTACTCCTCAAAACGGACGGACTGGTCCTCCCGGACATGGCCCGCAGGTCCCTGTCCGGACAGTCCCAGAGTCCGCCGGAGTCTCCACCATACAGCCGCGACATGCCCGGCAGGAACCGACGGGTTCCCGCCTCTTCGGGCGCAATTCATATTCAAGGATGTAGATAGTATGGAAGACAAACTCTCCTCCCTCATGAAGCGCGGGCTCGAGAAAGCCCCGCACAGATCGCTGCTCTACGCTCTGGGCCTGACCCGCGAGGAAATGGAACGTCCCCTTGTCGGCGTGGTCAACGCCGCCAGCGAGGTCGTCCCCGGCCACATGCACCTCGACCGCCTCGCGGAAGCCGTCAAGGCCGGTGTCCGCATGGCCGGCGGCACGCCGCTGGAATTCCCCGCAATCGCCGTCTGCGACGGCATTGCCATGAATCACGAGGGAATGCGCTTCTCCCTGCCCTCCAGGGACTATATCGCCGACTCCTGTGAGCTGATGGCCAGAGCCCACGCCTTCGATGCGCTGGTGTTCATTCCCAACTGCGACAAGTGCGTGCCCGGCATGCTCATGGCCATGATGCGCCTGAACATTCCCTCCATTCTCGTCTCCGGCGGCCCCATGCTGCCCGGTCATGTGACCGCCGAGAAAACAGCCGACCTCATCACTGTCTTCGAGGCCGTCGGCAGCTTCAAGGCCGGCAAGATTTCTGCCGAGGAACTCGAGGCCATGGAAGAGCGCGCCTGCCCCGGCTGCGGCTCCTGTGCCGGCATGTTCACGGCCAACTCCATGAACTGCCTGGCCGAGACCATCGGCGTGGCCCTGCCCGGCAACGGCACCATTCCGGCCGCCTATTCGGCCCGCATCCGCCTGGCCAAGCAGGCCGGCATGAAGGTCATGGAACTGCTGGAAAAGAATATCCGCCCCCTGGACATCGTCACCGCCGATGCCGTGAGCAACGCCATCACCGTGGACATGGCCCTGGGCTGCTCCACCAACACGACGCTGCACCTGCCCGCCATCTTCGGCGAGGCGCACCTCCCCATCAACCTGGACCTCTTCGACACCATCAGCCGCAGAACGCCCAACCTGTGCCATCTCTCCCCGGCCGGCAAGCACTACATGACCGACCTCGAAATGGCCGGCGGCATTCCGGCGGTCATCGCCGAACTCGCCAAGGCCGACCTCATCAAGCTGGACTGCATGACCGTCACCGGCAAGACCGTGCGCGAAAACCTCGAGGAGCGCCATGCGCGCATCCTCAACCCCGAGGTCATCCGTCCTCTGGACAATCCCTACACCAAGGACGGCGGCATCGCCATCCTGCGCGGCAACATCGCGCCCGACGGCGCGGTGGTGAAAAAGGCGGCCGTGGCTCCCGAAATGCTCTGCCGCGATGTGCGCGCCCGCGTCTTCGAGGGTGAGCATCTGGCCATGCAGGCCATTCTGAACGGAGACATCAAGCCCAATGATGCTGTGGTCATTCTCTATGAAGGCCCCCGCGGCGGCCCGGGCATGCGTGAAATGCTCTCCGCCACAGCCGCCATCACCGGCATGGGTCTCGGCAAGGACGTGGCCCTGCTGACAGACGGACGCTTCTCCGGCGGCACGAACGGCGCCGCCATCGGCCACATCTCCCCCGAAGCCGCCGACGGCGGTCCCATCGGCGTTGTGCGCGACGGAGACATCATCCATATCGACATTCCGGGCCGCAAGCTTGAGCTCAAGATCTCCGACGAGGAGCTGGCCCGCCGCATGGCGGAATTCAAGCCCCGCGAGACCAAGAGCCCCTACGGCATCCTGCGCCGCTATGCAAAGCAGGTGACCTCTGCCGCCAACGGCGCCCGCTACAAGGAAGTCTAGCCCGTTCCCTTTCTGCGCCGCGGAAGAAGATGTTCTTCCGCGGCGCACCTGTCCTGTCCGTTTTTGATTCCGCATCCCGATCTGTCTGGATCTGTATGGATTTTCTGCAAGCACTTGGCGGTGTTCTCAGCCTTCTCTCGGTCTCTCTTGTGGGCGTCGTGCTGGATCGCTGCGGCTGGATCGGCGCCGAAACAAGGCGACTGGTGCCGCGCATCGTGACATGCATCGCCCTGCCCCCCTATCTCTTTCACTCCATTCTCACCACTCTTGGGCATGAAGATCTGCGCCACTTTCTGACCGGCTCCCTCATTCCCTGCATTTCCATTGTGGCCACCTTCGCCGTCTCCATTCTGGTCGGACGGCTGTGCCGGGTTGAACGTCGCCATTTCGGCCTGTTCTGCACCACCTTTTCCACGTCCAGCGCCGTCTTTGTCGGCATTCCCCTGTGCGGAGCCCTTCTGGGGGCAAAGGCCATTCCCTTCGCCCTGCTGTACTATTTTGCCAACGCCGCCTTCTTCTGGACCATAGGCTGCTTCTGCATAGCCTGGGATGCCAGGGATTCCGAGCGGCAGCGCAGTTTCTCCCTGCAGCGCGCCCTGCGCTCCCTGCTGTCTCCTCCCCTGCTGGGCTTTGCCGCCGGTCTGGCGGCCGTGCTCCTCTCGATCGAGCCGCCCGCGTTCATCATGGCCTCCTGTGCCATTATCGGCCAGATGACCACGCCCCTGGCCCTGCTGTATATCGGTTTTTCCCTGTCACTGGCCGTCTCCTCCAGATATTTCTCCAGAGACCTGATCATTGCCGCCTGCGGAAGGCTGCTGGTCTGTCCCGCAGTCACGGCACTGGTCGTCCTTCTCTTCCGTCCCGACCCTCTTGTGGGGCAGACGTTCGTGCTGCAGGCAGCGCTGCCCGCCGTGCTGCAGGCGGCGATCCTGAGCGCCCATCACAAGACCGATCCGGAATTCGGCTCTCTCATCATCACGATGACCACCATCTGCTGTGTTGTGACCATCCCCATTGTCATGAGTCTTTTCTGATTTTGCACGCCTCGGGGAGACAGCCGCAGGCCCCGTCAGACATCCCTCTTCCTTTATCTCTTTACTGCGCCCGCGGCTTCTGCCGGCCTGCGCAAAGGAGTCTCCTTCTCTCCATGAACAGACTGCAGGCCTTTCTGCGCCGAAAGGACATTGAAATCTCGCTCAGACGCTACGGCATAGACGCACTGGGCGCCATGGCCCAGGGACTTTTCTGCTCTCTGCTGATAGGCACCATCATAGACACCCTCGGCACGCAGCTGCAGATAGATTTTCTGACCCAGTCTCTGGTCTCTGTCCGCGGCGTGAGCTACACCGTGGGCGGACTGGCCGCCGCCATGAGCGGCCCGGCCATGGCCGTGGCCATTGGCTATGCCCTGCGCTGCCCGCCGCTGGTGCTCTTCTCCCTGATCACCGTGGGCTTTTCCTCCAACGCGCTCGGCGGCGCCGGCGGCCCGCTGGCCGTCCTCTTTGTGGCCATAGCGGCATCCGAGGCCGGCAAGGCTGTGAGCAGGGAAACCAGAATCGACATTCTGGTGACCCCGCTCGTGACCATCGGCACGGGCCTGCTGCTGTCCGCCTGGTGGGCACCGGCCCTTGGCTCGGCAGCCATGAAGCTAGGCACGCTCATCATGTGGGCCACCAATCTGCAGCCCTTTGTCATGGGCGTGCTCATTTCCATGCTGGTGGGCATAGCCCTGACCCTGCCCATATCCTCGGCCGCCATCTGCGCGGCTCTGGGGCTCACGGGTCTGGCCGGAGGAGCGGCCGTGGCCGGCTGCTGCGCCCAGATGGTTGGCTTCGCGGCAATGTCCTTTCCTGAAAACCGCTGGAGCGGCCTGATCTCTCAGGGCATTGGCACGAGCATGCTGCAGATGGGCAACATCGTGAAGAATCCCAGGATATGGATCGCCCCCATCGTGACATCGGCCATCACCGGCCCGCTTGCCACATGCTTCTTCCGTCTGGAAATGAACGGTCCGGCCGTCTCGTCGGGCATGGGCACATGCGGACTGGTGGGGCAGATCGGTGTCTACACAGGCTGGGTCAGAGACGTCGCCGCCGGAGTCAGAGGCCCCATCACCGCTTTCGACTGGACGGCTCTCGCAACCATCTGCTTCATCCTGCCGGCCGTGCTCTGCCCACTTATCAACATTGTGCTGATGCGCATGGGCTGGGTGAAAAGGGGCGACATGACTTTGAAGTAGTCCGAGTCAGCCGGCAGAAGAGGGATGGAGCGGACAGCCGAATTTCCGCTTTTCCTCCCTCATGCCGGCAGCGTTTTCACTTTTCCCGCACCGTTTCTTTTCCGCTCCATTGCAGGAGCCGGATACAGCAGAAGGCCTGGACGCAAATCCAGGCCTTCTGTTTCATATTGAAAGTCTTCCGCTGTCTGCAGCAGGAGCAGGGCG
>JAUNSE010000487.1 GCA_030539415.1 Desulfovibrionaceae bacterium | reverse complement strand
TCACCTACGTGCAGACCATGCGCTGGATCATCCTGCCCCAGACCGTCAAAATCATCCTGCCGCCCCTTGTCAACCAGATGGTCAACCTCATCAAGAACACCTCCGTCATCGCCCTGATCGGCGGCACGGACCTGATGAACAGAACCAACGACTGGGCGACCACCGGCTCGAGCATCTACGGCCCGCCGTTCCTGGTCTGCGGCATCCTCTACTTCATTCTCTGCTTCCCTCTGGCCACCTGGGGCCGCAACTACGAGGAGAAGCTGAAGCGCCGCGACGTGCAGGTCGCGGACCCCGCTGACACGCCCGCCGAGGGCGCCGAGAAGGCCGAGGTGAAAGCGTCATGATCGAAGTCATTACCAGAACCTTCACCTACGACATCACCAAGTACCTTCTGGGCGGCGCCTGGATGGTGGTGGAGCTGTCCTTCCTCATCGTCGTGATGAGCCTCTTCTTCGGCCTCATCCTCGCCCTGCTGCGCTCCTACGACAGGTTCATCCTGGGCCGCATGGCCGGCTGCTACATCGAGATCTTCCGCAACACCCCGAACCTGATGTGGGTGCTGATCTGCTACGTGTACGCGCCCATGCCCACGGCCTTCTCGCGCTGCGTCTTCGCCTTCGTGCTCTTCACGTCGGCGGCCTTCGCCGAAATCATCCGCGGCGGCCTGAACTCCATCTCCAAGGGACAGTTCGAGGCGGCCAAGTCGCAGGGCTTCAACTTCGTGCAGGCCCTGGTCTACATCATCCTGCCGCAGACCTTCCAGAACATCATGCCGACCCTGCTGAGCCAGGTCATCACCGTGGTCAAGGACACCTCCTTCCTGTCCATGGTGGCCGTGTCCGAGCTGATGTTCCGCTCCCGCAACGTGCTCTCCCTGCTCCCCCGCTACACGGGCCAGAGCGTGGGCATCGAGCAGGTCGCCGTCATCTTCGGCTTCGCGGCCCTGATTTACTTCATCATCAACTTCACCCTGTCCTGCATCGTGCGCACCATGCAGAAGCGCCGCCAGGCCAGGGCCAAGATGGTCGTCGTGCAGGAGGACGCCTCCTAGACGAACCGAACGCCCGCCCGGCGCAGGCCGCGCAGACAAGTCAGCCGCAGGGGCGCTGTCCGAAAAGGACGGCGCCCCTTTTTTCGCGTCCGCAAAAGGATCTGCGGCACAGACGGTCTGCGGTCACATGATCACGATAATTTTTATTTTCGTGACAATGTCATGTATTCCCCATGTTCAGCATAATCTGTTTGAATATATGACTGTTTTTGCAGGAAATGGCATGATTTGAAAATTTTTCGTGATTGACTTTGTCACGAAGACAGCTATTTTCGTGAAAACATCTCTTCACCGCACCGTCCCGCTCCCGGGGAGGCCGCCATGACCGAGCTTGCCGAAAGCACCGCCCTGTCCCTGCTCCTGCCCTTTTTCGCCGCCCTTGTCCTGTCCATGGTCTGCTCCATGGGCGGCGTCTCCGGCGCCTTTCTGCTCGTGCCCCTGCAGATGCTGCTGCTCGGAGGCGCAGGCCCCGAGGTCAGCGCCAACAGCCATCTTTTCAACGTGCTGGCGACCCCGGGCGGCGTTTTCCGCCACGCGCGGGCCGGGCGCCTGCTCTGGCCCCTGGCCCTGCCGCTCTGCGCGGGATCCGTGACCGGCCTTGCCGCCGGGGTCCGGCTCAGGACGAACTGGCTTGCGGACGGCGCGGCCTTTCCCATCTTCGCCGCCCTGCTCCTTCTTCTGATCGCGGCCGGCATGGCCAGGTCCCTCGCGCGCGGGGCGCGGACGCAGAACAGGGCCCCGGTCGAGGGGATTGGGGCGGAGTCCGTCTCCCTCTCTCCCGCCAGGCTTGTCCTGCGCTTCTCGGACCGGACCTGCACGGTCGGCGTGCCGGCCCTGCTCGCCATGAGCCTTGCCGTCGGCATCGCGGGCGGAGCCTACGGCATCGGCGGAGGCTCGCTCGTGTCCCCGCTGCTTGCCGCCGCCTTCGGCCTGCCAGTGCGCGCCATTGCCGGGGCCGCGCTCTTCTCCACCTTCTGCACCTCGGCCGCGGCCCTGCCCCTCTACGGCATGCGCCTTGCCGAAACGGGCGGCGTGGCGGCGGACTGGACGCTCGGCATCGTGCTCGGCCTTGGCGGCATGATCGGCATCTGG
>JAUNSE010000486.1 GCA_030539415.1 Desulfovibrionaceae bacterium | reverse complement strand
ATGAAGCCCGTGGACATCGCCGTCAGGGCCCTTGAAAAGGCCCGCGAGGAGCAGGCTTCCGTTGTCCTTCTGGATACGGCCGGCCGCCTCCACGTGGACGAGGCCCTGATGGACGAGCTCCTGGAAATCAAGAACACGGTGCATCCGCAGGAAATCCTCTTCGTGGCCGACGCAATGACCGGCCAGGACGCGGTGACCGTGGCCGAGGCCTTCCAGGAGAAGCTGGGCATCACCGGTGTGGTGCTCACCAAGATGGACGGCGACGCCCGCGGCGGCGCGGCCCTCTCGATCCGCTCCGTGACCGGCGCGCCGGTCAAGTTCGTCGGCATGGGCGAAAAGCTCTCCGAAATCGAGGTTTTCCATCCGGACCGCATAGCCGGACGCATTCTCGGCATGGGCGACGTGCTCAGCCTGGTCGAGAAGGCCCAGGAGACCATGAAGGAAGAGGAGGCCGCCGAACTTGCCAAGAAGATGCAGAAGGCCACCTTCGATCTGGAGGACTTCCGCGTCCAGATGCGCCGCGTCAAGAAGCTCGGCAGCATGCAGAGCATTCTCAAGCTGATTCCCGGTCTGGGCGGCCTCAGCGAAAAGCTGGCCGAAGCCGGGGGACTGCCCGAGAAGGAGATGGCCCGCACCGAGGCCATCATCAACTCCATGACGCCGCAGGAGCGCCACAATCCCGACATTCTCAACGGCAGCCGCCGCGCCCGCATCGCGAAGGGCGCCGGCGTCACCGTGCAGCAGGTCAACCTGCTCGTGCGCCAGTTCGAGCAGATGCGCCAGATGATGAAGGGAATGATGGGCGGCAAGGGCAAGATGCACATGCCGAAGATGCCCAGGATGCGCGGCATGCCTCCGGGCATGAACATGCCCGGCATGGGCGGAATGGGCGGCCTGCCGCCCGGAATGGGAATGCCCGGAATGCCCGGCGGACTTCCCCAGGGCGGGGAGGAACAGGAAGGCATGCCCGGCATGAGCGCGGCCCATGACGCCAGAATCGCCGCCGCCAAGAAGAAAAAGCGCAAGGAGCGCCGCAAGGCCCGCCGCAAGTAGGCGGCACCCGCGAATTTGCCCCCTTGTGCGTAATTTGATATTCCTTCGGCTCCAAAGCCGGAAATCCATTTTCCATCACGCTTACTATCTCTACTAAGAGGGAGAACAAGTCCATGTCCGTTAAGATCAAACTGACCCGTCTCGGAAGCAAGAAGCACCCCTTCTACCGCGTTGTCGCCGCCAATGACGCCACCGCCCGCGACGGCCGTCCCCTGGAATTCCTGGGCTACTACAACCCCATGACCAATCCCGCCCAGGTGAGCCTCGACGCCGAGAACATCAAGAAGTGGCTTGACCGCGGCGCCCAGCCCACCGACACGGTCCGCGCCCTGCTCAAGGCCAACCTCACCGCCCCCGCCGCCGAGTAAGGCTGCGACGAACCGTCATGAAGGACGTTCTCGCCGAGATTGCCCGCAGCCTCGTGGATCATCCCGATCAGGTGGTGGTGACCGAAACGCCCTCCCGCGGGGGCGTGCTGCTCCAGCTGGCCGTGGCCAGAGAGGATCGCGGCAAACTCATCGGGAAGCAGGGACGCACGGTCCGGGCGCTGCGCACGCTGGTGCATGCCGCCTCCCTCAAGACGGGCACGCACATGGCCCTGGAAGTATCCAAATAGCCTTTACCCATTAGACTTATGTCCGAAAAGCAAGTCTGCGTGGGCGCGGTCACGCGTCCGCACGGTGTTCGGGGGGACGTCTGCGTCGAATGGTACGCGGACGCTCCCTCCTTTCTTGATCAGGAGGTGCGCCTGGAGTTTCCGGGCGGCAAATCCCGCCTGATCCGCGCACGGCAGTACCGCCTGCACAAGGGCGGCCTGCTGGTCTCCTTTGACGGCATAGCCTCGAGGGACGAGGCCGAGTTCCTGCGCGGCGCGACAATCTGGATTCCGCGTGACCGTCTGCCGGAGCTTCCCGACGGTGAAGCCTATCTGGACGACCTGCTCGGGCTGCGCGTCGAACTTCCCGACGGCACCTTTGCCGGCGTGCTCGATCATATAGAGATGCCCGCCGGCCAGATGGTCTGGGCGCTGCGCGACGGGGAGAGCGAGGTGCTCTTTCCCGCCCACAAGCAGTTCATCGTCTCCCTGGGGGAT
>JAUNSE010000485.1 GCA_030539415.1 Desulfovibrionaceae bacterium | reverse complement strand
AGACGGGCCCGCGTTTTTTTCGCAGCCGGACTGTCCGGACCGTCAGGACTGTCCGCGGCGTCAGAACCGGCCGGAGCGGGCTCGCCGTCCAGAAGCACCACGCGGATTTCGTGCAGCGGGCCGGTTTCGGCGGGCAGGACCTGGCCTGCCATGCGCTCCCTGATGGCGGCAGCCCTGGCATCGGCTTCCGCCGCGGGCAGGCCGCGCAGATCCTCCACGGCAAAGCCGGACCTGGCTTCCGCCACCGGCAGGATCTTCTGCGTGCCGTCTGGCAGAAAGACCGCCCGCAGCATGTCGTGGCGGGCGATCATGGCCTGCCAGGCCTGTTCCAGACGGGCCGCGTCGAGGCCGGTCTCGTCGAATTCGAAGAAGATGTGGCTCGAGACATTGCCGAGCTCGTAGGCTGCGGTGCGGCCTATCCAGTAGGCGTGCTGTATGTCCGTGAGCGGGAAGGGCAGGTGCGCGTCTTCAGGATGCGGTGTCAGCTGCGGGAAATTCCGCTCGGGCAGGGCGGAGTCCGCCGCGGCCAGCCTGTCCACCGCTTCTGCCACGCCGGCCAGGGAGGGATGCAGGAAGAGCTCCTCCAGGGGCAGGGTGCGGCCGAAGCGGGAGCGGATTTCCGCGGTCAGGCGCGTGGCCAGCAGCGAGTCGCCGCCGAGCTCGAAGAAGGTGTCCTCGGCAAAGACCTCCTCCGCGCCGAGCAGGGTTCGCCAGAGTTCGGCCAGCGCCCTTTCGGTGGCGGTGGAGGGCCTTGTGCGCCCCTCCTCCTCTCCGCCGGGAACGGGCAGGGCGGCCAGCGCCTTCCTGTCCAGCTTGCCGTTGGCGCTGAGCGGCATGGCGGCAAGCTCGACATACGCTCCGGGCACCATGTAGTCGGGCAGCAGACCCGCCAGATGGGCGCGCAGGGCCTCGGTGTCTATGGCGGCCCCTCCGGCCGCGGTCATGAAGGCGGCAAGGCGCCGGTTCGACGCGCCGGACACCACCAGCACCGCGGCGTCGCGGATGCCCGGGAAGGAGCGCATGGCCGCCTCGATTTCGCCGAGCTCTATGCGGTGGCCGCGCACCTTGACCTGAAAGTCGCGCCGGCCCAGAAATTCGATGGTGCCGTCGGGCCAGAAGCGCCCCATGTCGCCGGTGCGGTACCAGCGCGCGCCCCCATGCGCGACGAAGGCCTTTCTTGTCAGTTCGGGATCGCCGCGGTAGCCGCGGGCGACGCCCGCTCCGCCTATCCAGAGCTCGCCGGGCACCCAGTCCGGGCAGTCGCGGCCGCGGCAGTCGGCCGCGCGGTAGGCTTGGCCGGCCAGGGGACGGCCGTAGGGAATGGACTGCCAGGAGGCCGGCAGGGGCAGGGTCACGTCCTGCACATTGGACCAGATGGCGGCCTCGGTGGCGCCGCCCAGGGCCGCGAAGCCGCAGCCGGGCGCGGCCTGCTCAAGCCTTGCCGGCAGGTCCATGCCGATCCAGTCGCCGGAGAGCAGCACCTGGCGCAGGGAGGAGAGGTCGGCGCCCTCGCTCTCGGCGCTGGTCAGCAGCATGTCCAGCAGGATGGGCACGGAGTTCCAGACGGTGACATGATGCTCTGCAAGAAGCCTGCCCCAGACCTGGGCGTTGCGGCGCCCGTCCTCGTCCAGCAGGACCAGGCTTCCGCCGGCGCCAAGCACGCCGAAAACGTCGTACACCGAGAGGTCGAAGTCCATGGCCGAGACGGCCAGGGCGCGGTCCTCCCCGCCAATGCCGAAGCGGGCGTTCACGGCGGCGATGGTGGCGCAGGCGGCCTCATGGGCGATGTCCACGCCCTTGGGCTCGCCGGTTGAGCCGGAGGTGAAGATGATGTAGGCCGACTGATCCGGCTCCGGACGGGCCGGAGTCTCGGGAACCGGCCCCGCGAAACTGTCCGCGAGGGAGAGGTCCAGCACCATGACGCCGCAGGGCCAGGGCATGGAGCCGGCCAGATCGTGCGTCGTCAGCGCGTGGTGGATGCCGGCCTTGCGGCAGATGCGCTCCCTGCGGGGCAGGGGCTGGCCGGGGCTGACCGGCACATAGACGGCGCCGGCCGCGAGCACGGCCAGGACGGCGCAGATCTGGTCCGCGCCGCGCGGGAAGGAGACGGCGACAATGTCGCCCTCGTTCACGCCGCATTGCTTCAGCCAG
>JAUNSE010000484.1 GCA_030539415.1 Desulfovibrionaceae bacterium | reverse complement strand
ACATCCTCTACGGCATCGAGCGCCTGCGCAAAAAGGAGACCGGCCCGGCCGTGGTGGCCAGTCTCGCCGCCAACTTCTGCAATTCCGGCTTTGTGGGCATGTCCGTCATCATGAACATCATGCCCGGCAACCAGTCCGCCCTGACCGCCGCGGGCGTCTTCATGGTCGCCTGCAACGGCATCTTCATCGCCGGCCAGATGATGGTCATAGGCTGGTCCAGGGTGAAGCGCATGGGCAACCATCACCTGCACGTGAGCGTGCCCCTGTACAAGCGCGTCTGGCGCTTCCTGGAGCACTTCATCCTGAGCAACGCCTTCCTCATGGCCACCCTGCTGGGCCTGCTCGTCAGCGTCAGCGGCGTGCCGGTCTGGGCGCCCCTGGACAAGGGCATAGCCATGCTGGGCTACACCGCCCCGGCCACCATGATCTTCACCCTGGGCCTGTGCCTGAGGCCCAACCTCGTCGCGGCCCTCAGGGCGCACAGCATCAGCGTCCCGCAGCAGATCTGGCTGTGCTCCTTCCGCCTGGTCATCGTGCCCGCCCTCACCCTGGGCGTCCTGCTCCTGCTGGGCGTCGATCCGCTCTGGACCTGCGTCACCGTGGTCATTTCGGCCACAGGCACGGGCATCATCGTCTCCGCCCTGGCCCAGCTCTACAACGCCATTCCCGGACCCGCGGCCCTGACCATCGGCCTCACCAACATCCTGAGCCTCTTCTCCATCACCGGGACGCTCTACTTCCTGCACGCGACGGGCCTCATGCCCGCCGGCGTCGCCTTCTAGCCTTCTTCTCATACAGCGCGGCGGGCTCTGCCCGGCCGCGGAGCCATGCCGCATGTACATGATCTTCTGCGCCGTCGTGCCCGTCTTCATTCTGATTCTGATAGGCATGATCGTCGACCGCCTGCAGCTTCTGCCCGAAAGCACCCCGCAGAGCTTAAGCCTCTTCGTGCTCAACGTCTCCATTCCCTGCCTCACCTTCCACATCATGTGCGAGGCGCCTCTGGACAGGCTTCTTGAATGGCGCTGGTGGCTGGGGGTGCTGGGCGTGCAGCTCCTGTTCATGGGGCTCTTCTATCTTCTGGACAGAAGGCGCGGGGAGGAGAGCGGGCCGGCCGTCATCTCGAGCCTGTCCGTCAGCTTCTGCAATGTGGGCTTCGTGGGCCTGCCGGTGATCATGAACGTCTTCGAAAACGATGCCGAGGCCCTGACCGTGGCCGGCCTCATGGTGGTCGCCGCCAACGTGCTGGTCATCATCGCGCAGATGGCGCTCATTGCCTGGTCCAGGCAGCGCCGCGGAGAGGCCGCGCCCGAAGCCCTGCCCCCGGCCCGCCGCGCCTGGCTCTTCTTCCGCCGCTATATCTTGAGCAACGCCGTGCTCGTGTCGACCCTTGCCGGCCTTGCCGTGCCGGTGCTTGGCCTCACGGTCTGGGAGCCGCTGGATCGGGCCGTCACCATGCTGGGGTATCTTGCGCCCGGCTGCATGCTCTTCATCCTGGGGCTCAGCCTGCGCGCCAATGTGGCCGAGGCCGTGAAGGCGCGCGCCTTAAGCTTCGGCCGCCAGCTGTGGATAGGCGCCTGGCGCCTCGCCGGCATGCCGCTCATCACCATGGCCGCCCTGCTCGCCCTGGGCATCGACCCCAAATGGGTCTGCGTCACGACCATAGCCTCGGCCTGCGGCACGGCCGTCTTCGTCTCCGCCCTGGCCCAGATCTACCGCGTCTCGGCCGGCCAGGCCTGTCTCACCGTAGCCCTCACCAATCTCTTGAGCCTCTTTTCCATCACGGGCGTCATCTGGCTGCTCAACCGTCTGGCCCTGCTGCCCGCAGGCCTCGCCTTCTAGCCATATCCCCGCTCTGCCCTGGCCGCTCGGCCGGCCGGGAGGTCCCCCATGTACATGATCTTTTCCGCCGTCATTCCGATCTTCATCATCATACTGGCAGGCATCGTCGTCGAGCGCCTCAACATCCTGCCCGAGAGCACGGGCCAGGTGCTGAGCGTCTTCTCCATACACATCTCCATTCCCTGCCTGCTCTTCCACATCATGTGCAACGCGCCCATGGACAAGCTTTCCGAGTGGCGCTGGTGGCTCGGCGTGACCGGGGTGCAGCTGCTCTTTCTGGGCCTCTTCTACCTTCTCGAGCGGCGCCGCGGCGA
>JAUNSE010000483.1 GCA_030539415.1 Desulfovibrionaceae bacterium | reverse complement strand
TGGAAGAACACGATTTTCCCGCACGTCTCGCCGGACTCGGCACGGCCCTGGAAGCATGGAACGGCTGCACTGACGGAGATCTGCTGGCCGCGCTCCGGAACGCGGTCAGGGACATCGCCGCGAAATACGACGGCATCATGACGAGCAACCGCAATCTGAAGCTCGGCATCGTGGGCCGCGTCAAGGCAGGCAAGTCCTCCTTTCTGAACGCCCTGCTCTTTGACGGCCGGGACCGCCTGCCCAGGGCGGCGACGCCCATGACAGCGGCGCTGACGCACATCACCTATGCCCCCTCGGCCGAGGAGCAGAAGATTGTGGTGCACTACTACAGCCGGGACGACTGGGACCTTATCGAGAAAAATGCCGCCGAGTACGGCCGCGTCTTCGAGGAGAAGGTCCGCGAGGAGCTGCAGGCCTGGCTCGGCAGGCGGGAGAGAGGTTTCCGCGCCCGTCCCGGCCAGGCCGAGATTGCGGCCAGGGAGGCCGAGATCCGCCGCGACATGGCCGACAGCATGCGTGAGGATCTGAAGGTCTGCCACGAGCTCGTGCAGATGGCGCGCGGCACCATCCGGCACGAGGACCTGCCGCGCGACGGCGCAGACGACCGGATCGAACTCGCCTTCGGCGACGACATGAACGCGGTGCTGCGCGAGTACGTGACCGCCGAGGGACGCTGCACGCCCATGGTCAAATACCTTGAGCTCAGGGTGCACGACGAGGGCCTGCAGGGCTTCGAGGTGACGGACACGCCCGGTCTGGACGACCCCATCGCCTCCCGCGTGGATGTGACCAACCGCTACCTCAAGGGCTGCGACGCGGTCTTTCTGCTCTCCTTTGTGGGACGCTTTCTCGACGAGCAGGACCTTGTGCTCGTGCGGCAGCTGCAGCTGGCCGGCGTGGAGGAAATCTACATCATAGGCACCAAGATGGACGCGGGCCTTCTGCAGTATCCCGGCCGCGGCGCGGACTTCATGGAGGCCTACCGGGGAAGCTGGGGCAGCTACCTGCGCCAGCTGAAAGGGGCGCTTGACGTCCTCGCGAAGGAGGGAGCCCTGCCGCGCCGGCTCGAGGCCATGCGCGCGAAGCCGGAGGCGCGCTTCGTCTCCTCGCTCATGCACGCCGTCTCCCGCAAGGCGCCGGCCGAGTACTCCGCCGAGGAGTCCCACATCCTCGCGCGCCTCGGCAAGATGTTCCCCGGCTACGACAGGAAATACCTGACCTGCCCAGGAGATTTCGAGAAGTTCGCCGGCTTCGCCGCCGTCCGCTCGAGTGTCTATCAGCCTGTGCGCGCCCGCAAGGAGGAAATCATCGCCCGGCGCATCGCCGGCTTCGAGGACGCGCAGTCCGCGGACCTCAGCCGCCGCATCGAGGAGATTGCCGCAGAGGCCCGCAACCGCAGGGCGCTCATGGAGAAGAACACCGTCGCCTCCCTGCGCGAGCGGCTGGGCACGCTCGAGACCGCCCTGCAGGCCGCGCGCCAGGATGTGCTCGCCATCTTCTCCGGGCTTTCCATCTCCTGCCGCAAGACGCTCGCGAGCCTCAGGGTCAACCTGCGCGAGAGCATGGGCGGCTTCAAGCAGATACACGAAAAGGCCGACGTGCGCACCTCGACCTCAAGCTCCGGCATCATCTTCAAGGACTATCACTACGAGACCTGGACCGTGCGGACGGCCAGCACGAGCGAGGCGGCGGACAATATCGAGAAGTACGCCGTGGAGGCCGAAAAGCTCGTCCTGTCGGCCCTGGAGGACATGCTGGACACGCGCCGCATCGAGCACGAGCTGCGCCGGGCCATCTACGATGTCTTCGAGAAGGCCTCGGCGGACTCCGCCAGGGCGGACATCTGCGGGCCGGTGCAGGCCCTGGTCGCGAAGCTGACCATCCCGGAGGTGGACTTCGGCTACGCTAACGAGGCCCGCCAGAGGATTTTCGCGGGCTTCTCGAGCCAGGTGCAGGACAGCGAAATCGACGAGCTCAGGAAGCGCCAGACCGAGGTGCTCGCCGAGGTCTGCGACCGCATCCTGGCGCGGCTTGACGAGGTCGAAGCCGGCGTGAAGGCGACTCTCGACCGGCAGGGCGCGACCTTTATCGACGATGTCGCCGGCAAGGTGAAGGAAACCTACGCGCTGCTGGAGAGCCAGCTGGCCGACAGGGAGAA
>JAUNSE010000029.1 GCA_030539415.1 Desulfovibrionaceae bacterium | reverse complement strand
GGAGAAGCCCAAGCCCAAGGAACAGGCGAAGGAGCAGCCCAAGGACAAGGCCAGGGACAAGGTCCAGGCCAAGGACCAGAAAAACAGCAGGAAGGAGGCCAAGCCCAAGGAAAAGGACGCCGTGCAGGCCGCTCTCGCGCAGGCCCGCCGTCAGGCCTCTTCCCGCGCCGACTCGGGTGACCGCGGCAATTCCGTGGAGCGCGCTCTTGCAGAAGCCCGCAGGCAGGCATCGGGCACCCGCGGCGGCGGAGGCGGCGAGGGTGCCGGCCCGGGGGGTGGCGGACTGCATGCCGTCTATCTCGGCCAGGTCATGCTGGCCGTGCGCCCCAACTGGGGCTATGCCTCATCGACCAGACAGAATCTGCAGTGCACGATTCTGATCAGCGTCTCGACTGCGGGCGAAGTGCAGGAATGCAAGGTCGTGCGCTCCTCCGGCAACGTCCAGTACGATTCCTCCTGCGTCAACGCCATAATGCGCACAAGCCGGGCCGGCGACTTCCCGCCGCCACCGACTCCCGAATATCAGAATCTGGAAGTGGTCTTCACGCTCAACGAGCTGCGCGGTGCCTGATCCGGCCTGACGCGGACGATGCGTGAAAGAGGAGGGAGTCCTTCTTCACGGCGGAGCCGAAGGGTTCCGGCCGGAAGCCGGACTCCCTTTTTCTCCGCGGCTTCCCGGGCGCTGCGGGCGTCCGCAGCGCCCTCCGAATAGTCTTGACGAGGGAACACCTTGCGAATATATGCCGACTTGCGGGGAAAACAGTCTTTCCCCGCAGTTGTGCAATGCGGCAAGTGCCGGAAATAGCGGGACTTGATCGTCTTTGCGCACTGAGACCGGCGATGCTGAAATCAGTCATTCTTCTTTGCAGGCGGCTGCCCGAGCGGCAGCACCAGAGGAACACGATGTATCATAAAATGCTGTACAAAGTTCTTGCCGCTGTCCTTGTCGTCTTTGTGTGCACGGCAGGCCGGACCATGGCGGCTCCGCGAGTCGACATCTACGGACCAGGCCAGAATGTGGTGAATCTCGCCCTGGCCGCGCCCCTGACGGCACCCAATGCCGAAGCCAGGGTAATGGGCGCCCAGCTCCAGACACTCGTCAACGAGAATCTGAGCTTCCTGCCCTTCATGCGCCTTACCGATCCCAAAACCGTCCTTGGCGGAACCGTCCTCGCCGGCGTCGAGCCGCCGGCAGCCGACTTCAACCGCTTCCAGCTGGCCGGCAGCGACATTGTCGTGACAACGCTGTGGCCTTCCGGCGACAGCGGCACCCGCACCGTGCAGCTGCGCGCCTACGAAACCAGCGGCGGAGCCCGCCTCTTCGGCAAGGAATACCCCAACGTGACGCAGAAGGACCTGCCCGAAGTGGCCGACCGCTTCTGCGCCGACCTGCTTGAAGTGCTGACCGGCAACGGCTCCTTCTTCCGCTCGACGCTGTGCTTCGTGCTGAAGAAGGGCAAGCTGAGCGCCCAGGTCTATCTGGTCAAGCCCACCGGCCGCGACTTCAGGCAGATCACCAACATCCCCGGCGAGGCAATGTCTCCCACCTGGTCGCCCGACGGCAGGTTCATCGTCTTCACCCATATTGACCAGCGCTCCCACGCCCTGGGCGTGTGGGATGCCCGGTCGCGCAGGGTGCAGCGCATCCGCTTCCCCGGCGACGTTGTCATAGGTCCCTCGTTCCTGCCCAACAACAAGGTTGCCGTGGCCCTGTCCAACGGCAAGTACCCCGTCATCTACCAGCTGAACCATGTCTTCAAGAAGGAGCAGGTGCTTGAGGGCGGCAACTCCATCAACGTGTCGCCGACCTTTGACAAGACCGGCACCAAGATGGCGTTCACTTCCTCCCGTCTGGGAGGCCCCCAGATCTTCATGAAGGATCTGACCACCGGCGCCATCACCCGCGTCAGCCAGAACGGTTCCTACAACACCGAGGCCAACCTGTCCCCGGACGGCACTCTGGTTGTGTTCAGCCGCCTGACCTCCTACGGCCAGCGCATCTTCGTCCAGGACCTTGTCACCGGCCAGGAGACCCAGGTTTCCTTCGGTCCCGGCAGCGACGAGCAGCCCTCCTTCTGCGCGGACAGCTACTTCATCGCCTTCTCCTCCTCCCGCGGCGGAAGCAGGGGCATCTACCTGACCACGCGTCATGGCGGCGACGCCAAGCGCGTGCCGGTCAAGGGCGACTGCTACTTCCCGCGCTGGGGACTGCCCGGACAGGCCCAGTAGGTCAAATTTGGACCCGGAAACAGGTAAAATAAATTTGACTTTTTGTGCAAAGATCGTGAGAATGCCATTCACCGCAAAAAGGCGGGGCGGAGAATGTTTCGGAGGCCGTCCCTCCGAAGTTCGTCAATGCGTCCTGCAGCATGCGGTCAGCAAGGTCCGCCGCGCCCGTTCTGTTGGGCGGACGGCTCCCGCACCGGCCGCTTTCGGCTGCTGATGCCGGGATTGTTATTAAAACAGATTTTTCACGTCTTGACAAAACTCCAAGTGGGAATACCATCAAACACAGCAGAGAGAATGTGTATCCTTTCTGCGTGATAATGGAAAAATTACTTCATAGAGCTGTTCAGGAGGCTTCTAATGAAACGTTTTGTTCTCGTTCTTGCTCTGGTCGTGGCCCTGGCCGCCGGTTTTGGCTGCGCCAAGAAGCAGGCTGCCGAGCCCGGTTATGTTGATTCCGGCATTTCTCCGGAAATGCAGGCTGCCATTCAGCAGATCACTGACGGCCGCGTGCTGTTCGCTTTCGACAAATTCTCCATTCAGCCCCAGTATCAGGAAGTCCTGAAGGCCAAGGCTGAACTGATGAAGCAGTTCCCCACCATTCGCGTGCGCATCGAAGGCAACTGTGACGAACGCGGCACCCAGGAATACAACCTCGCCCTCGGCGAGCGCCGCGCCCGCGCCGCTTACGACTATCTCGTGACCCTGGGTGTTTCCCCCAGCCAGCTCGAGATGCTGTCCTACGGCAAGGAAAACCCCGCTGTGCAGGGCCACAACGAGGCTGCCTGGTCTCAGAACCGTCGTGACGACTTCCGCGTGATTGCCCACTAGTCCTAACAGACTGGCCGCATAAGCGCCCAAATTCAAGAGGCTGTTCCTGCAACAGGGAACAGCCTCTTTTTATTTTGTACGACAATATTTTCCGTACGCATATTTGAGACTTCTTGACAAAAGACTTCCCTCTTGTAAAAGTGCCAATTGATAAGAACTGTTTGAATCCTGGAGCCGCGAAGCCGGGAAACTGACTTCCGTCACTCCAGACAAGTGTGCAAACTTGTCAAATTATTGAAGAACCGAACCGCGGTGAGGTTTTTTATGAAAATAACTGTTCTGGACGGCGGCATTATCAATCCGGGAGATCTCCAGTGGGAGCCCATCACGGGCATAGCCGAAACGGATATCTATGCGGACACTTCTCCCGAGCAGATAGCCGAGCGGACGGCCGATGCCGATGTGGTCATCGTGAACAGGCTCGCGCTGCCGGCGGAGGCCGTCGCGGCCCTTGGCCCCAATGTGAAGCTGGTGGCCGTCATGGCCACGGACGCCGGGCCTCTCTGTCTGCCCGCCCTGGACAGAAGATCCATACTTGTCTGCAACGTGCGCGCCTACAGCGCCGAGGATGTGGCCCAGCACACACTGGCCCTCATGCTTGAAATGTACCGCCGCATAGGGCTGCACTCGACCAGCGTGCATGACGGGGAATGGACGAGGCGCGGCACATGGTGCTACTGGCTGAGCACGCCCAGGAGCCTGGACAAGAAGGTTCTTGGTCTTGTCGGCTTCGGCTCCATCGGACGCAGGGTGGGGCGTCTGGCCAACGCCTTCGGCATGGAGGTGCTGGCCTGCTGCCGCACTCCCCGCAATCCTCCCTCCTACAGTCCCTTCTCCTTTGTCCCCCTGGACACCCTGCTGCAGCGCGCGGACATTGTCTCGCTGCACTGCCCGTTCACTCCGCAGACAAGGGAGATCATCAATGCCAGAACGCTCGCGCGCATGAAGGAAGGCGCCTGCCTCATCAATGTCTCGCACGGCGGCCTGGTCTGCGAGGAGGACTGCCTCGAGGCCATGAACAGCGGCAGGCTGGGCGGCGTGGCCACGGACGTGCTGCGCGAGGAGCCCCCGTCGGACAGAGATCCCTTTCTCTGCGACCCCCGCGTGCTTATCACGCCGCACATGGCCTGGAGCTCGAGAATGTCCAGACAGCGTCTGGTGGCCCTCACAGCCGAGAATATTCGGCGCTGGATGCAGGGAACGCCCGTCAACCTGTTAAACAAGGTCAAAAAATCCCAGTAGCAGCGGATGCGCATCGATATTCACACTCACGCCTTTCATCCCAAGGTGGCGGCCAGGGCCGTCGCCCATCTGAACTCCAGCTACATGGTGCACTGCGAGGGCACGGGCACGCTGGCCGACCTGGAAGAGGACGAGGCCGCGGCAGGGCTTGATGCCAACGTGGTCCTTTGCGCGGCCACAAGTCCCAGCCAGGTCATACCGGCCAACAATTTCGCCCTGAACGTGCTCGGAAGCGACAGCAGGGCCATTGCCTTCGGCACGCTTCATCCCGCGTACGGAGACTGGGAGAGGGAGCTTGCACGTCTTGAGCAGGGGGGCATACACGGTCTCAAGCTGCATCCCGACTTCCAGGGCATCAGCATGGACGATGTGCGCCTCAGACCCATTTTCGAGGCCTGTCAGGGGCGTTTCTGCATTCTCTTCCATGTGGGGAGCCGCTCCATATCACCCAGCGCCGTTCCTTCGTCTCCCTGGGCGCTCATGCGCGTGCTGCGCAATTTTCCCAGACTGGATGTCATAGCCGGTCATTTCGGCGGCTACCAGATGTGGCAGTATGTGCCCGAAGTTCTCGGCGGCTACCGCGGTGACCATCTGTGGCTGGACACATCGAGCACAAGCATGTTTGTGGACGGAAGAACGCTGCGCAGCCTTCTGTCACTGCGTCCCTTCGAACAGTATTTCTTCGGCTCCGACTGGCCTCTCTACAGGCCGTCCGAGGAGCTTGAGCGCTTTCAGCGGCTTTCGGGCTACGGCGACGGCAAGATGGACGATCTTGTTTCTCATGCCGCACTGCTTCTGCGCGCATACGGAATGCTGACGAACCGGCAGGCTCCGGACCGGGCCGAGCAGACGCGCGTGGAATGAGTCGCGCGAAGAGCACAAAAAAAGGGAAGACCGCATGTGCAGTCTTCCCTGTATGTGCTGTTATGAGCGCCGGGCACCCGGCAACCTCTGTTGCCGCTGCTTCCTTTCGGACCTGACGGGGTTGGCAGCGCTGCCGCCGCCCGGCAAGGAGCATGTAAGCTACTTTTGGGGGCCCTGTCAAGCCGCAGCGGCGGTGCCGCGGTTATTCGCCGCAGTCTTCCAGAGCGGCCACGGCGGGCAGTTTCTTGCCCTCGAAGAGTTCGAGGAAGGCGCCGCCGCCGGTGGAGATGTAGCCCATCTTGTCGGCCAGGCCGTAGCCTTCCACCGCGGAGATGGAGTCGCCGCCGCCCACTACCACAAAGGCGTCGGAATCAGCCATGCTCTGGGCAATGGCCTTGGTTCCCTCGCCGAAGGGCTTGGTCTCGAAGGCGCCCACGGGGCCGTTCCAGACGATGGTGCCGGCCTGCTTGAGCAGCTCGCCGTAGAGTTTGGCCGTCTTGGGGCCGATGTCCAGAATCATGTTCTCCGCGGGAACATCGGCTATGGCGCAGGTGGTGACCGTCTGGCCTTCGGCCAGCATGGGGGCCGTGACAACGTCCACCATCAGCGGGATGGGCTTGCCCATCTTCTCGGCCTTGTCCAGAATCTTCTTGGACTCCTCGATGAGCTCGGGCTCGTAGAGGGATTTGGCGACAGAGTAGCCGGAAGCGGCCAGCAGGGTGTTGGCAATGCCGCCGCCCACAATGAGCCTGTCCACTTTGTCGAGCAGGTTGTTGAGCAGCTCGAGCTTGGTGGAGACCTTGGAGCCGCCGATCACGGCCACCAGAGGACGCTTGGGATTGTCCAGGACCTTGGCGAAGGCATCAAGCTCGGCCATCAGCAGGGGGCCGGCGCAGGCCACGGCGGCGGCGCGGATGGCGCCTTCGGTGGAAGCCTGGGCCCTGTGCGCGGTGGCAAAGGCGTCCATCACGTACACATCGCCCATGCCGGCAAGCTTTTTGGCCAGTTCGGGGTCATTCGCCTTCTCGCCCTTCAGGGCGCGCACGTTCTCGAAAATGACCACGCCGCCGGGGCGCACTTTTTCGGCCGTTTCGAAATCCTTGGTCAGCATCACGTGCTGGCCGAGGAATTCGCTGATTCTGGCAGCCACGGGAGCGAGGGAGAACTCCTCCTCATAAACGCCTTCCTTGGGGCGGCCGAGGTGCGACAGGACAATGACGCCGGCGCCCTTTTCCAGAGCCAGCTTGATGGTCGGCAGAGCGGCGCGGATGCGCTTGTCATTGGAGATTTTGCCGTTCTTGAGCGGGACGTTGAGATCTTCACGGATAACCACGGTTTTGCCGGTCAGGTCCATATCCGTCATTCTCCGGATAGGCATATCAGAACCTCCTGATAATCAAACAATATGTCTGTGAAAGAAAGCCGCCGCGCCAGCTGCATGCCGGCGCGGCGACATCGTTTGCGTTAAGAGATCAATGCCCTAAAAGGGCCTACCTGGCAAGAGCCCTGGCGCGTTCCACGACATTGTCCGCAGTGAAGCCGAATTCCCTGGCCAGCACGCCGCCGGGAGCGGAGGCGCCGAAATGGTCGAGGCCGAGGACGTCGCCGTCAAGGCCGACATAACGGCGCCAGTAGTCGGGCCAGCCGGCCTCCACGGCCAGGCGGGCGCGGACGGCATCGGGCAGGACGGATTCTCTGTAGGCCGCGTCCTGGGCGTCAAAGACCTCGCAGCAGGGCATGGAGACCACGCGGACGCGGATGCCTTCCTCGGCCAGACGGGCCTGGGCTTCGACGCAGAGGCTGACTTCGGAGCCGGTGGCCAGCAGAATGACCTGCGGGACTCCCTCGCAGTCGCGCAGCACATAGCCGCCCTTCTCGATGGGGGCGCCGGCCTGCTTGTCGATGAAGGGAACGCCCTGACGGGACAGGGAGAGGCAGGTGGGACCCTGGGTGGCGAGAGCGTCCTTCCAGGAGGCGGCGCATTCCTCGCTGTCGCACGGACGCCAGACCTTGCAGCCGGGAATGGAGCGGAGCATGGCCAGATGCTCCACCGGCTGATGGGTGGGGCCGTCCTCGCCCACGGCGTAGGAGTCGTGGGTGAGCACCCAGACGACCTTGAGATTCATGAGGGAGGCCAGGCGCACGGCGTGCTTGGCATAGTCGGAGAAGACCATGAAGGTGCCGGCGTAGGGGATGAAGCCGCCATGCACGGCCAGGCCGTTCATGATGCAGCCCATGCCGAATTCGCGCACACCGTAGCAGATGTAGTTGCCCTCATAGGTGGCGGTGTCCAGCATGGTCGAAGACGGCGTCTTTGTGCCCACGGACCCGGAGAGGTCCGCCGAGCCTCCGATGAGGTCATCGATGACGGGCACGAGAGCGGAGAGGACATTCTTGGAGGCCACGCGGGTGGCTAGCTTGGGTCTGGACTCGCGCACGCCGGCAGCGAAGTCGGCCAGGGCCTGGTCGGCGCCTTCGGGCAGCCGGCCTTCCATGCGGCGGACAAAGTCGGCGGCAAGTTCGGGATAGGCGGCCTCGTACGCGGCAAAGGCCTCCTTCCAGGCGGCTTCGAGTCTGGCTCCCTCCTCGCGGGCATCCCAGGCCGCGGCCACGTCGGCAGGCACGGTGAAGGCTTCGGCCGCGCAGCCGAGAGCCTGCTTTGCCTGAGCGGCGATTTCCTCGCCGAGCGGAGCGCCGTGGGACTTCTCGGAGTCGGCGCGGGCGGAGCCGAAGCCGATATGGGTGCGGCAGATAATCAGGCTCGGGCGCTCGGTATCGGCCCTGGCCGCGGCCAGGGCCTTGTCCAGCGCGTCGCTGTCATGACCGTCGACGGGACCGATGACCTGCCAGCCGTAGGCCAGGTAGCGGGCGCGCACGTCTTCCGTGAACCAGCCGTCCACCTTGCCGTCGATGGAGATGCCGTTGTCATCGTACAGGGCGACAAGCTTGCCGAGCTTCCACACACCGGCCAGAGAGCAGGCTTCGTGGCTCACACCCTCCATGAGACAGCCGTCACCCAGGAAGACGTAGGTCATGTGGTCCACAATGGTGTGGCCTGGGCGGTTGTACTTTCTGGCCAGCGAGGCCTCGGCCAGCGCCATGCCGACGGCGGAGGCTATGCCGCTGCCCAGCGGGCCGGTGGTGATGTCCACACCGGGAGTGTGGCCGTATTCCGGGTGGCCCGGGGTCAGGGAGCCCAGCTGTCTGAAGTTGCGGATGTCGTCCATGGTGAGGGCATAGCCTGTCAGATGCAGGAGCGCATAGATGAGCATGGACGCGTGGCCGTTGGAAAGAACGAAGCGGTCACGATTGACCCAGCCTGGGTTGGCCGGATTGTGGCGCAGGCCGTGGCGCCACAGCGCCTCGGCCATGTCGGCCATGCCCAGCGGAGCGCCGGGATGGCCGGAATTGGCTTTTTCAATGGCATCGATGGCAAGGGCGCGGATGGCATTCGCGCACTGACGACGGGTTACAGGCATGGCACGTTCCTTCTAAACGCTCGCTGCGCGAGGCTTCCAGTGAGAGCAGGCTGCCGCGGCCGGACGAAGCGGCCCCTGCTCGGCAGCATCCTTGAAACACTTGAGGCGCTGATCATAGGGGGGAAAGCGGAAGAAGGCGGATCCGGAAACAAAAATGTCGGCCCCGCAGGTGACGAGCCGACCAATGTTTTCGGGACAGACGCCGCCGTCCACCTGAACAGGGATCTCCTGACCGCCGTTTTCATCGAGCAGCCGGCGCACCGCCTGAATTTTTCCCTCGACCATGGGAAGAAATTTCTGTCCGGAAAACCCGGGATTGACGCTCATGAGCAGCACCATGTCCACATCGTCCGCAAGCCAGCGCAGGGAGCTGATGTCCGTGGACGGGTTGAGGGCCACACCGGCCCGCATGCCGAGCTCGCGGATGCGGGCGAGGCAGCGCTGCAGATGAGTTTCGGCCTCCATGTGGACCACCAGCATGTCGGCGCCGGCCCTGGCAAAATCGTCAAGGTAGCGGGAGGGCTGGTCCACCATGAGATGCACATCGAAGAAGAGGCTGGTCTTTTTGCGCAGGGAGGAGATGACCGGAGTCCCGAATGTGATGTTGGGCGCGAAGGAGCCGTCGATCACATCCAGATGCAGCCAGGTGACGCCGGCCTGCTCCATGGCGGCGCATTCGCTGCCCAGACAGGAGAAGTCGGCAGAAAGAAGAGACGGGGATAGAATCATGGCATAGTTCCCTTGTCGGGTGTTTCAAGCAGTTCACGCACTTCGCGCAGCTCGCGAAGCATGTCCTGCAGGAAGGCGGCTTCCTGCTCGCGGCGGAGGACGGCCTTTTCACGGCGCCTGCTGGCGATGCCGCGGCGGCGCTCCTCCAGTTCCTGGCTGCGCGCCTGCTTCTGCTCCTCGGTCAGAGCCGTGGCGGCGGGTCTCTTGTTCAGAGCCTGCCTGGCTCCCTCGATGGTGAGGCCTCTGGTGTAGAGCAGTTCGCGTATGCGGCGCAGCAGCTCCATGTCCTGTTCGGAATAGCTGCGCTGGCCGCTTTCCCCTCGCCGGGGGGCCAGCTCCGGAAATTCCGTCTCCCAGAAGCGCAGAACGGAGGTCCTGACGCCGAGAGCGGCGGCAGCTTCTCCGATGCGGTAGATTTTGTTCCGGGAGGGCATGGACCTGACTCCGATTCCACGCAGAAAATGTCGTTCCCGCTGGCACGGGAAGGAGATGTTCGCCCGCAGCCGGGTGAACATCTGGATAAGAATGCCATCTTTTTTTATCTTCGTCCACACGTGGACCGCGGATCTGCAATGCGCAGAGCGCGGACGGCAAGGCAGAAAGCGGGCGCCGGCAGAAAATCCGGACGGGAGCTGACTGCAGACCTGCGGCTTGACGGTGCCGCATGCGTTTCAGTTTTTGCCGCGCGCACGCATCATGCTTCCGGAACTGGCGTGCGCATCGGTACGGGGAGGCCCTCTTCCGGCCGGAGTGCATTGCTTCAGGGGGCACAGGGCCCGCACATGCGGCTGCAAGCAGAGACTGAAGAAAAGAAAAGACGGACGAATTCCTCGGGCGGCAGTGTCGGGACAGACGGAGACGGCAGTGAAAAAAGGGGTGCGGCATCAGCCGCACCCCGGATTTTGTCAGTGCATGTTCGGACCGGCGCCGGACCGGGACCCGCACGGGCGCTAGACGCGCACGCCCAGATTCTTTTCCAGCATGCCGACCAGGCGGTCGCGCTCCTTGTCCGCGTCGGCGTCCTTGAGCGTCTTCTGGGCATGACGGAAGGTCAGGCGGAAGGTGAGATTCCTCGTGGCCTTGTCCGCGGGAACGAAGAGGTCCACCATGACGGCGTCCTCAAGCAGCGGAGAGGCGTACTTCCAGATGGCGTCCAGAATTGTCTGGGCCTTCATGGCCGGATCGGCCAGCACGGTGATGTCGCGGCGAACGGCGGGATAGGTGGGCAGGTCCTGGAAGGCGAACTTCGTGGCATCGCACAGTTCGCGCAGGGTCTCCAGATTGTACTCGGCCATCCAGACGGGCCAGCGGCCCTCGTACTTGTCGGCGATGGCGGGCTTCACTCGGCCCATGCAGCCGATGACGGTCTTGCCGGCAGACACCTCGACGGCCGGAACGAGATAGGGATGGGAATCCAGCACGCGCACTTCCATGGCGGGCAGTTTGAGGAAGCGCAGCAGATTCTCGGTGATGCCCTTGAGGTCGAGATAGTCGAGCTCGCCGCCCTTCTGCGGCCAGGCGCTGTCAAAGCGGCGGCCGGAAAGCATGATGCCCAGCATGCCGGTCTCTCTCGCCGTCGTGTAGGAGGCATCGTCCTGATGAAAGACGCTGGCGATCTCGAAAATGCGGGCGGCGGGGGCATTCTGGCGCATGTTGACGCTCAGGGTGTGAAGGAGGCCGGGAGCGAGCACGGTGCGCAGCACGTCCTGATCGGCAGAGAGCGGATTCATGACCATGATGCGGCCTTCGGCGGGAAGGTTCAGCAGGTCGAGCTCCCTGCTGCCCACGAAGCTGTAGTTGATGGCTTCGTTGAGACCAAGGCCGCTGCCCCAGCGGCGCAGGCGGTCATAGAAGGAGTAGGTCGTCTCGGGGGCAGTCACATCGTCCAGAGAGCGCTCGATGGGCGGCAGAACGGGCTTGACCCTGTCCATGCCGTAGTAGCGGGCGACCTCCTCGATGAGGTCGCACTCTCTGGTGAGGTCGGGACGCCAGCTGGGCTGGAGAACCTCCCAGGTTTCGCCCTTGTCCTCCACCTGGCAGCCGAGGCCGGTCAGCACTTCCTTGCTGAATTCGGCACCGGGCTCCTCGCCGATAAGGTAGGTGCAGCGGGCGGGGCGGTAGACAATGCGTTCGGCCTTGAAGGGGGCGGGTTCGCTGGCGCAGAGCCTGTCGGACACGATGCCGCCGGCCAGCGTCTGCATCATGGCGCAGGCGCGGTCCAGGCTCCACTGGCAGTTGAGCTGATCCACTCCGCGCTCGAAGCGGAATGAGGCTTCGGAATGCAGCCCCTGCCTTCTGGCAGTGCCGCGGATGGTGGCCGGATGGAAGATGGCGGATTCCAGGAAGACGCCGGCGCTCTCGCTGGTGATTTCGGAGCTCAGGCCGCCCATGACGCCGGCAAGGGCGGTGGCGCCGCCGGCATCGCGGATGGTCAGATCCCTGGAGTCCAGAACGCGTTCCTGCCCGTCCAGGGTGGTGAAGCGCTCGCCGTCGCCGGCCCGGTCCACGATGATGCGGCCGCCGCGGATCTGGCCGAGGTCAAAGGAGTGCAGGGGCTGGCCGCATTCCATGAGAATGTAGTTGGTCACGTCGACCACGTTGGAAATGGCGCGCACGCCCACGGCATGCAGGCGGTAGCGGATGGCCAGCGGGCTCGGGGCGATGGTCACGCCGGTGATCACCCGGCCGAGGTAGCAGGGGCAGAGCAGGGGATCGGCAATCTCGATGGTCGGATGCACGGCATCCACATGACTCAGCACCAGCGGCCTGTCCGGAATGGTCATGGGCAGGCGGAAGGCCACCGCGACCTCGCGGGCGAGGCCGATGACGGACAGGCAGTCGGCCCTGTTGGGGGTCACGCTGATATCCAGCACCTCGCGGTCCAGATTCAGGGCGTCCACCAGCCTGTCGCCGGCCCTGAGCG
>JAUNSE010000482.1 GCA_030539415.1 Desulfovibrionaceae bacterium | reverse complement strand
GGAGGCGGGCTTTGCTTTGTTCAAGTCCCCGCGGATCGCTTTCTGTCGGCTCCCCGGCCCGGCACCGGGCTTTCGGCGCCCGGGCCGGGAAGCTTTCTGCGACCTCTGGCGAGGCTTGTGTTGCAGACTTCTTGTAGCAGATGTTTTGACGCTTGTCCCATGCCGCGGCTTATGCCAGGCCGATTCGCTTCAGCCACGAGGCGGCCGCGGACCTTGCCGTGCCGACCGAGCGACCGGCCCTGGCGAAGCCCTCGAGCAGGACGGCCTTCGGGGCCCTGGCGCGCACGTCCTCCTCGGCGTGCCCGAGGCCGCTGCCGCCGTGGGTGATAAAGACGGCAACCCTTTTGCCCGCGAGGTCGTTCTCCTTGAGAAAGGTCCACACCGGCGGGGCGACGCTGCCGCCCCAGCTGGGCGAACCGATGAGAACGGCGTCATAGTCGCGGATGTCGATGCCGAGAGGCTTTATGGGCGGAGTGACACCCCCTGCCCGCTCCTCGCGGAAGCGCTCCACGGTGGCGTTGTAATCGCTGGAATACGGCACCTGGGGCTGCAGCTCCGCCAGGCGCCCGCCGCAGATGGACTGCAGCTCGCCGGCAAGCTCGCGGGTGTTGCCCGAGCGGGAGTAGAAAACAATGAGAATGCGGCGCGGGTCTGTGCCTGAAGGGGTCGCTGCCCTGGCAATCTCCGCGGCCAGGGAGAGCGTGCTGCCGGACCCGGCGGAGCCCAGCAGCGCGGCCGCGCCGGCAAGGCCCAGGAGAAAGGCGCGGCGGCCGAAGGAAGATGACTGGTGCTTCATATATATTGTCCTGTTCTGTTGTTCGTGTGCGCCCGGCGCTCTGTCTGCCTCACGGGCCCGGAGCTCCGTGGACAGGGGCGCGGCGGCCGGGCATTCTGGACCGGGTCCCGGGGACCGTCTCCCGAAGGCCGGCTCTCGCGGCCCGCGCGCCGGGCTGCGGGCATCAGGCTGCGGGCATGGGGTCCAGGCCGACGAGCATGGCCGGATTGGTGCGGACCATGAGGTCCACGTCCTTCTGCGGCATGCCCCGCTCGAGCAGCATGGCGATGGTGGCCCTCATGCCGGCTATGGGGTGCGGCAGGCCCACCTGCCCGAGATCGGTGCTGATGAAGGAGCGCTCGGGGGCTATGGCGGCAAAGTCATAGAAGGTCTCGAGACTCTGGCGCTCGAACATGGGCAGGCCCGTGCCGGGTCCCCACAGCGTGGGCAGACAGCAGTACTCGATCCAGCCGCCCAGCTCGATGAAGCGCTCTATCTGCCCGCGGGTCATGGTCCAGATGCCGGAGTTGGCATGGGTGGCGACCATCTTGCGCAGGCCGACCTCCTTCGCCTTCGCGGCCAGCACCAGGTTCTCGGCGGGCGAGGAGTGGCCGGTGGCGCAGATGATGTCCGCCTCGGCGCAGATCTCCATGACCCGCACCACCTCGGGCAGGACCCTGCCGGCACTGTCCAGCACCGGCGTGCCCTTCCCGGCATCTTTCTCGCCGCATGCTGCCAGACGGCGGCCTGCGTGGGCAGCCAGACGCAGCGGCAGCGCTTTCCCGTGGTCTGCACGGCCATCTCGGCGGCATAGGGGTTCACGACGTCGCCGGTCACGCGGTTGAGGCAGATGGAGCCGAAAACCTCGAAGTCCGGCAGGGCCTCGTGAATGACGCAGGCCCTGTCGTGGCAGCTCCACTCGTTGGACTTGAACATGACGGCGCGGTAGCCCGCCCGCTGCGCGTCCCGGCAGAGGCCGTACTCGCTGGTGTACCGCTCCTTCACGTCCGGGGCGCAGGGGATGTGGATGTCGCACACGCCCTTGAGGAGCGGGTCATTGTCGCCGAAGCCCCGGCTTGCGGCGCCCGGCTGCGGCTCTGTCCCGGCCGCGCGGGCCGGTGCGGCCAGCATGCCGGCGGCAAGGACGGCTCCGGCCATGCCGGAAGCCCTGATGAACGTTCTGCGGCTGAAGGAGCCGGCCGATTCGGATGATGTCATACTGCCTTCCATGAGAGAGACCTCCCTGCTGTGTGTCCTCATGGAAAGGCATTGTGCGGGAGGGATCTTGCGTGCGTGCGAAGACAGTCCGACAGAATGTTGCAAAGTGTGGCAGAAGTCCGGCCGGGGCGCCGGCGGGATGCCGGCAGGGTGCAGGACAGGCGCCGCCCGCTCCTGCCCTG
>JAUNSE010000481.1 GCA_030539415.1 Desulfovibrionaceae bacterium | reverse complement strand
TCTCCTTGGGATATCTCTGTCCGGCGGGGGGCGTCCCCGCGGACTGTCCGCTGCGCAGCTGGTCTTCGCGCTGCCCGAAGACGCGGGCGCCCGGGGGAGTGTGCCCGCGGGACCTGCCCGCGGCGGTGAAAGCGCCTCGTGTCAGCCATGGCAGATATACGTTTTTGCGGCCGGTGAAAAGCGGCCGCGAGCGCCTTCTCCCCCGCCGTATCGGCCGGGACGCGCTCTCGGAACGTGCGGCATTTTTTTGCGAAATTTTTTTTTAGGACGGCGCAAGGTCCCGAACAGAGCCGCTGTCACGCCCTGAAAAGATCATTTTCCGCTTCTTCCCCCGATCTGTCTCAGAAGCTCGGATCGGCCGCTGTGGCCGTTTTGCGGCCATTTCTGCGGATGCGGGCCCTTTTTCGCCAAAGAGCGGAAGCCGAAAAAACAGAGTTGACGGAATCGGACTGTTTGATTAAACATCTAGTAGATTTGTGAAAACAGATTCTCTGGCAAATCGTTTTTCCTTCTCAAAGGCACAGGTGTCCCCCATGTCCACAAGCAAAAAGGAAATCCTTCTGCAGGCCGCCAAGGATCTCTTCGGCGAGTACGGCTACAACGAAACAACGTTCAAGAAGATAGCGGAGCGTGCCGGCGTGGCCCTGGGCCTCATGACCCATCACTACGGCAACAAGGAAAAGCTTTTCCTGGCCTGCGGCCTGGACGTGCTTGAAAACTTCCACACCCGCCTGCGCGAGGTCACCGCGCAGAGCGAGGACGGCCTGCACGCCATTCTGGACTACTGCAAGGCCTATCTGGACTTCTCCGTGGACCCGAAGACCAACTGGCTCGTCCTGGTGCGCTGCTCGCCGTACTCGGACATGAAGACCACGTCGGACAGGGACATCATGAAGGACAAGTTCCTGGAAATCCATCAGGTGCTCATCGACGCCATCAACCGCGGCCTCGCGGACGGCTCCATCGCCAAGGTGGACCCCGCCCAGACGGCCCTGACCATCGTTTCGCTCATGGTCGGCGTCAACCGCACGCGCGTGCTGACGCCCTACGCCCACGAGGGCTTCTACGACCACGCGCTGGAATTCGTGCGCCGCGCCATGACGCCGGCCCCGAAGGACTAGCCGTCCGCACTCCCGCGATTTTTTTCGGCCCGCCCGGCACAGGACGGGCCTTTTTCATGCCCGGCGCCCTGGACGCATTCTACTTTCGACCGCAAACCCGCACCCGCGCCTGTTCCACTCGATGCCGGACGCTTTTTTTTCTGGCATAGTTGGCAGGATCTCCTTATACTGCGCGGGAGACACATGGCCCTTGCGGCCCTGCCGCGCTCCGCGTGACAGTCTGTCTTCCGTTTTCCAGCCCTGCTTTCTGCGCCTCCGGCCAACACCCTCTCCCTGCTTTTTCGCCGCCTCCTCCCGGGAGACGGCATTTCAAGGGGATTTATGCAAGCATACATCAGGCGGGATACCAAACGCGGCCCGCGTCACGGGCTCATCATCATATCGGATGTCCACACCCTGCCGCATCCTCTCCTTGTCACGCTGCAGCGCTTTTCCGACGGCAAGTTCTTCTCCGCCCACGGCCTGTGGCAGTCCAAGCGGGAGCAGCTGCGGGCCGAGGTCCGCAACTGGGAGAACGGCACACTGAGCATCGGCATCGGACCGGAGATACTGTCCGAACTTGACGGCCGCACGAAATACCGCATGAATCTTGGCAGCGGCCCGTCCTTTCCTCTGGCGCTCTCACGCGATCTGGTGCACTCTCTGGCCGAGTGCCACATGCCCGTCCGGGAGGAGCGGCGCGCCGAACATTCCCAGGGCGTCACGCTGCGCCCGCTGATCGCGGCCGGCATCGCCGGCCTCATGGTGTGCGGCGCGGCCTTCCTCTACATGCAGGACAGCCGGCAGCGCGTGATGGAAGCCTCGGCCTCCATCACCTATTCCGACGACATCAACGCCGACGTCCCGGACACGGCCCTGTACACCACGGCCGCCGGTGACGCTGACGGGGGGAACGCCGCGCGCATGGAGCGCATATCGAGCGCCATGTTCGACCAATCCCCCTCCCTCTCGCCGGGCGCGTCCATGAAGACGCTCGATCTTTCCCGCGGCCACGAGGTCCCCTCCCCCTTCCACAAGATCCTGAAGCGGGAGATGACCGGAGAGGCGCTCAGCGAGGCCCGCA
>JAUNSE010000480.1:1964-2184 GCA_030539415.1 Desulfovibrionaceae bacterium | reverse complement strand
CTGCCCCGGCCGACAGCCCGGATGAGGCCCATGCGGCCACTTCCGACATTTGCCCCGATGCCGGCTCCGAGGGAACTTCCGAGGCCGGCTCCGATGCCAGCCCCGAGACTGCCCATGAGGCCGCTGCCCCCGAGACCATCGCTCCCGAGGCCGACCCCGAGACCGGCCCTGAAGCCTCTTTGGAAGCCGGTCCGGACAGTATCCCTGCAGACGCCTTTGA
>JAUNSE010000480.1:0-1946 GCA_030539415.1 Desulfovibrionaceae bacterium | reverse complement strand
GGCTGCGGTGGCAGCCGGCAAGGCCGCGGTGTCAGCCGGAGAGGCTGCTCTGGAGACCAGGGATGCCGTGCCGGACGCCGGGGAGAGCGGCGAGGCGGAGTCCACCGGAGCCACTGGGGAGTCCGCAGACGCCACCCCCGGCTCCGAATCCGGGCCTGTCCCCGAATCTCTGAGCGGCACCGCCGACGACACCGCCGACAGCACCGCTTCCGCCACGACTGCGGAGCCTGTCTCCGCCCAGGCCGGCCTCCCTGCCGGCACCGCCACTGCGGCCCCTGCCGGGGACAGCCTCCCCGAAGCGGGCTCTGCACAAGGCCCTGCCGCCGCGGGCACGGAAGCTCCCGGATCTGCCGGAACAGCCGGCAGCACCGGGGCCGCCGCAGCCGTCGGGCTCGTCGGGGCAGCCGCAGCCTCCGCAGCCGCAGCACCCGCAGTCGGAGCTGTCGCAGCCGGGGCCGCCGGGCCCGCGGAAGCCGCCAGTTCCACGGCCGAGCTCTCCCGCAGGCCTGCTCGGGCCCCCGTCACCCGCCCCGTCACCGGCCGCGGCACGGCGCACAGCGGCCGCTGGTCCCTGTGGGGCCAGGCCGGGCACAGCGGGATCAGCGGAGGCGCCGGAGCCGGCGGACATTCCGGGACCATCGGGACTTCGGGATCTTCCGGAGCCGCCGGCCGGTCCGGGCAGACCGGTGCCGCAGGTCAGGCCGGCGCGCCGGATCCGTTCGGGGCCTCCGGCCGGGGAGCCGCGTGATGTTTGATCGTCTCTCCCTGCTGCCGGCCAGGCTGGCCTTTTCGGACAGGGCGCGCGAGCGCTGCTGGAAGAAGGTGGGCCGGCAGATTGCCGGGGCAAGGCTCCCCCTTGAGCAGTGCTTCTCGCTGCTCGAGCGCAGGGCCCGCGAGGACCGCTCTCCGGTAGCTTTGGCCTACGCGGACATTGCGGAGCGGCTGGCCTCGGGCGCAAGCGTCGGCGCCGCCGTGGCCCCCTGGGCCGGCCCGGAGGAGGTCATGCTCCTTGATGCCGGCCAGGCCGCCGGCGAGGCGGGTCTCGCCAAGGGCTTTGCCAGGGCGGCCGAGCTCATGGCGAAGCGCCGCGAGGTGCGCGGGCTCCTCTCCCGGCACCTGGCCTATCCCATGGCACTTCTGGGCTGCGTGGCCGGCTTTCTGGTGATGATTTCCTTTGTGCTGGTTCCGAAGCTTGCCGCCCTCTCCGATCCGTCGCTCTGGCAGGGGCCGGCCGCCGTCCTCCACGCGGTGGCGAGCTTCACGGCCTCCTGGAAGGGCGCGGTCACGGCCCTGCTGCTGGCCGCGGGGGCTCTGGCGGCGACCCTCTCCCTGCCCCGCTGGACGGGCCGGGGAAGGCGCTTTGCGGACCACCTGCCGCCCTGGTCGGTCTACCGGCTGCTCGCGGGCGTGGGCTGGCTGCACGCGGCGGCCATGCTGCTGGCGGCCGGGGACATGAAGCTTGCCGCCATCCTGTCGGCCATGCTCGCCCGTCCCGAGACCAGTCCCTATCTGCGCTGGCGCCTTCTCCCCGTCTTTGACGCCGTGAGCCAGGGGCGCACCCTGGGCGAGGCCCTGTGTCTCGCTCCGGACCGCTGGCCCGACCGGCACATGGCCGATGATCTGCGCGTCTACTCCGCCCTGCCCGGCTTCAACGCCCTGCTCTCCGGCATCGCCGAGGAGCTGGTGCAGGAAGGGGTCGAGCGGGTGCAGCGGCAGGCCGGGCGGCTGGGGGCCTTTGCCCTCGTGCTGGTGGTGGCCGTGCTCTGCCTGCTGGTGACAGGGCTCTTCGGCATACAGGAGCAGATCACCACCGCCGTGGGCGCCGTGGGCGGGCTGTAGGCCGCGGCCGCCAGTCGGACCTGGGACAGTCGGGGCATGCGGGGACACCCGGCGACCCCGGGCTCACTGGAGGGGGCATCGCCCCGTCGGGGGCTGTCCCCTCCCAT
>JAUNSE010000479.1 GCA_030539415.1 Desulfovibrionaceae bacterium | reverse complement strand
GAGCAGGGCGCCGAAGAAGGCCGACCGGACGGATTCTTCGCCCATCTTCTTGAAAAAGCGGACATCCTCGCGCAGCCCGGACGGGGCAATGTCCGGAAAAAGCCATGAGGCCGCCGATTTGGCGACGAAGTTGTCGCAGGTGATGCCGGATCCGTCCCTGAGAACGGCATGCAGCAGATGCAGCGTCAGCCTGGCCCTGAAGGCGCGACCGGGGAAGGCCTGGCGCAGGACATCGGTCATGCCGCTCTGCGCCATGAGCGCGAGCAGCCAGACGGCATCGCCGTACACCGTGTGCACGCCGCTTGCGATGCTTTCGTCCTTCCCGCCGTCCGCACTCCCGGCGATGGAGGCCGTTGCGGACACGACGGCGCCGTCTGCGTCAAAGTCAGGTCCGCTCAATCTGATGCTGTTCATGCCGTTCTTCCTTCGGGCCGGACAGGGCCGGCGCAAGTTCCGTTCTGTCGAACCGGGGCGGGGTGCTGCCGCCCCCTCCCCGCAGATGCGTCTAGTGCCAGTCGCCCAGCACGCGGTCGAGCAGCATGACCAGTGTCTCCCTGCCGCCCAGCCTGCCCGTGCCGTCCAGAAAGCGTATTGGCCTTGCATGCGCCGCGCATTGCTTCAGCACGCCTTTGCCCAGAAAGCCGGCGCGGCCGGCAAGCAGGACCAGCGGGCCCGTGCCGGCCAGTGCCCGCAGCTGCACGGCGCTGAGCGCGGGACCGCGCCTGGGCCAGGGGGCGACGGCGCAGACCGCGGGCTCCGCCCCGCATGTTCCCTGCAGATCGGCCAGCCTCCTTTCAAGATGCGCCTCGAGGCTCTGCTCCGGCTCGGGGTCGAGAACGGCGAAGCCGCCCAGCCCGATCGTCTTCGCGAAGGCCGCAAGCTCGTCGCAGTCCCGGTCCAGAATCGGCCCGTGCACGGTCTTCTGCCATTTCGGCGGCGCTCCCTCGTCGACCAGCCACAGGTGGATGTTCGGGGCGCAGCTTTGGCGCGGGCAGGCGCGCAGGGTGCGGGCGTCCTCGTGATTGATGTCGGCCAGATCCAGCAGATCAGGCCTGCGGGCCAGGGTGGCGGCCAGGGACTGCCGCCTGCGCCAGTCCGCGATCTCGGCGTGATTGCCCTGCTGCAGCACCGCGGGCACCTCGAGCCCCTCGAAGACGGGCGGGCGCGTGTAGTGCGGGTATTCCAGAAGGCCTGCGGAGAAGGACTCGTCCTCGCCGGACTCCGTCTTGCCCATGAAGCCGGGCACAAGCCTGGAGACGGCCTCGATCAGGGCCAGGGCGGCGGTCTCGCCGCCGTTGAGGACCATGTCGCCCACACTCACGGGCTCGAGCGGGAAAAGGTCGTAGAGACGCGCGTCGAAGCCCTCGTAGCGGCCGCACAGAATGGTGATGTCGCCCTCTGCGGCAAGCTCGCGGGCGAGCTCCTGCCTGGCCGGCCTGCCGTTGGGGGCCATGGCCAGCATGCGCCCGGGCGAGGCGATGGAGCGCAGGGCCCCGGAGACGGGCGCGAGCTGCATGACCATGCCCGGGCTGCCGCCGTAGGGCCTGTCGTCCACATGTCTGTGCCTGTCCGGGGAAAAGTCTCTCGGATCGACCATGTCCACGGAAATGATTCCCTTTTCAAGGGCGCGGCCCATGAGGCCTGCCTGCAGGACGGAATCGAAGAAGGAGGGAAAGAGGGTGACGATGTGGAAGCGCAGCAAGACGGACCTTCAAAAAAAGCGCGCGGGACATGCCTTTTTTCCGCGGGGCGCTGCCGCGGGCATGCACGATGTATCAGAGCGGGATGCTATACCGCCTTGCCCGGCGAGTCAAAAGAGGTGAGGACGGCCCGCGGGGCGCTCGGGACGCCGCATCCCGCAGTTCGGAACGCCCCGGGCACTGTTCCGGCAATGCCGTCCTGTCCGGACACTTTGAAATTCATTTTCCCAATTCACCACAGCAAAACCGCCGCGCACTGCCCGGCCGGCACCTGTTGCCCGCGTTTTCTTCCTAGCAAGGCACTTGCCTTTTTTTGAAAAGTGTGGTTTTTGGCTTCTTGTCATACAGTAAACATGTGACAGCAGTCGGGTACGGCCTCATTCAGCTTGCACGCCCGGAACATCCGCGACTGCCAGACATTCGCGTTCATGCACACGTTCCCCTTTCCGCGGGATGCGCCACTGCACGCTCAAGGCATCGCCATCTG
>JAUNSE010000478.1 GCA_030539415.1 Desulfovibrionaceae bacterium | reverse complement strand
TAAGTTTAAAATGCAACATAAGTGTCTGCAAAATACTATATAAATCTTTGCAGACGAAATTGTGAAAAAGCTGAACAGGCATTAGCCATGGCTTATTTACAGTTTGCCTGTATGCGCTATGTTTGCACTTGCAGCGGGAGCTATTCCTTCAGAACACAGCTGCAAAAAAGAACTTGTGCATAATGCTCACAAGCCGGCCGGAAGGTACCGGAAAACGGCTTGAGCCTGAAGCATGCAGAAAAATCAGAGGTTCAAAATGGAAAGATATGATGTCGTCATCATTGGTGCCGGTCCTGCAGGCATGACCGCGTCCGTGTACGCCGTGCGCGCCAACATGAAAACTCTTCTTCTGGACAAGCTGGCTCCCGGCGGACAGATCGTCAACACCAACGAAATTGCCAACTACGTGGGCACGGGCGTCATCAACGGCGCCGAGCTCGCCATCAAGATGTTCGAACAGTCCCAGGAGACGGGCGCGGAATTCGACTACAAGACCGTGACCGCCATCGAGGACCACGGTGACTACAAGGTTGTGGTCTGCGAGGAGGACAATGCCCGCATCGAGGCCACTGCCGTCATCATCGCCACCGGCACCCGTCCCCGCCGCCTGCACATTCCGGGCGAAGACCTCCACACCGGAGCCGGCATCAGCTGGTGCGCCATCTGCGACGGCGCCCAGTACAAGGGCAAGGATGTCGTTGTCATCGGCGGCGGCAACTCCGCTGTCGAGGAGTCCATCTATCTGGCCGGCATCGTGAACAAGCTGACCATCGTCACCATGTTCGACCTGACCGCCGACCCCAAGGTCTGCGACAAGCTGCGCGCCATGCCCAATGTGACCATCTACCCCTACCAGGACGTGCTGGAATTCACGGGCACCGACAAGCTGGAAGGCGTGCGCTTCAAGTCCACCAAGGAAGACGCCACCGAGCGCTTTGTCGCCTGCGACGGCGTCTTCGAATACATCGGCCTCGAGCCCACCGCCGGCTTCTGCAAGGATCTCGGCATTCTTGACCGCATGGGCTGCATCAAGACCGACGAGTGCATGCGCACCAGCGTTCCCGGCATCTTCGGCGCCGGCGACATCATTGCCAAGCAGCTTCGCCAGGTGGCCACCGCCTGCGGCGACGGCGCCATTGCCGCGCACAATGCCGCCTCCTACGTGGAAAAGCAGCGCTAGGCCGGACAAATTCTCATTTTGCGGCTGACGACAGCCATAACCTGCAGCACAGATTCCGGAACGTCATCCGGAAAGGAAAGATATCATGATCACCGAAATTGATACCCCCACCTATGATGCCATGGACAAGAAGGGCGTGATGGCTCTTGAATTCTATTCCAAGACCTGCGGCCCCTGCAAAATGCTTGCCTTCGTTCTGAAGGACGTTGCCAAGAACGACCCCGACTTCCCGATCTACCAGATCGACTTCAACGCCAATGAAGAGCTGAAGAACCGCTGCGGCGTCAAGGGCTTCCCGACCCTGCTGTTCATGAAGGACGGCGTCGAGGTGTCCCGTCTCGAGGGCCTGCAGCAGAAGCCCGCCATCTTCAAGGAGATCGCCGCCCTGAAGGGCTAATCCGCCGAAATTCCCCATCCGTAATATATATGACAGTTGTCAAGGAGTAACTATGGACTGCCGAGTCAAACACACCTATCAGGATCATCTGATCACCCGTCAGAATCGCGCCGAGAAGGAATTCATGGCTGCCTTCGAGAAGGACAGCCCGAGCCTCGCCAACGCCACCGTGCTGGTGAACCCCTACCTGATCAACCCCCTGTGCGCCATGATTCTGTTCAAGACGGAGCAGCCCGCCACTCCGACGCTGACCATTCATGGCAAGCGCAACGAGCGCGAGAGCATCAGCCACACCTTCGCCGAGGGCACCAGCCACGTGCTGCCCGTCATCGGCCTGTACGAAGGCATTGCCACCAGGGTGACCGTGGCCCTCTCCACCGGCGAGAGCCAGGACTTCATGATTGAGGCCCAGCCCCTGCCCGAGAAGATCTGCCGCTGCCGCAACATCAGCACCTCCCTGCAGTACTTCGGCACCGACTTCATGTTCCTGACCCCGGCCATGAAGAACATGCCCACCGCCTTCGACTACGCCGGCGACATCCGCTGGATCCTGACCGATCCCACCATGTTCGCCATCAAGCGCTACAAGAACGGCAACATCGTGACCGGCT
>JAUNSE010000477.1 GCA_030539415.1 Desulfovibrionaceae bacterium | reverse complement strand
CTTCGCAAGCGGCCCCTGACCTGGCAGACGCTCTTCCGGTCCCGGCCGCCCCCGTGCCGGCCTGTCGTGCCGAGCTGGCCTGACGTCCCTGCTCCGGCGCCTCTCCGCCGCCCGCTGCCGCGCCTGACCGCCTGCCCAGGCGCACGTCTGCCAGCAGGTTTCACGCGGGGGAGGCAGAGCCCGTGCACTCCGCCCGAGTCCTGTCCGGGATGGCCGGAAAGGACAGGGAGGGCGTCAGGCCGGCCGCAAAGGAGAGCCCGGCGCCTGCATCTCCGGCCGCGCTGGCTGGGCGGGCATGGTCGCGAAGCCGGGCACAAAGCCGCGGATGCCGTCCACAAAGCTTCTGATGCGTCCCGGGACATGCCTGCCCTTTCGATAGACAAAATGGAAGCTGTGGCAGGGCAGTCCCTCATGGACGCGGATCTCGCGCAGAAGGCCCCGCTCTATGTCCTCCCGCACGATGAAGCGGCCGATGCAGGAGACCGAGGGCATGTGCGGCAGAAGCTGCTTGATGACGTCCGAGCTCAGATTGTCCAGGAAGAAGTCCGGCTGCACGCCATGGCCGTCAAGCCAGCGGAGCACCGATGTTCTGGCTCCCGCGCCCTTCTGCTGCAGTATCATGGGCGCTCCTTCCAGCCTGCGCACGGAGATGATTTCCTCGCCGGGGAAGAGGCCGGGCAGTCCCGTGACCAGGGCCAGGGGCACGTCGAAGAGATGGACGCTGCCCCAGCCCTCGTCCCGCGGCGGCTCGCCGATGATGAGCGCCACATCCAGCTCACCGCGCAGGACCATCTCCATGAGCGGGGCCTGCGTGCCCAGGGTCAGCTGTATGTTCAGGGCCGGGTATCTCGCGCGCACATGGGTGATGAGGTCGGGGATGAAGTGCGTGCCCGGCAGGTGATGGGTGCCCAGCATGAGCGGTCTTGACCTGTCAGCGGCGAGTTCATCAAGGTAGCTCTCTATGGCGGGAAGCTGATCGAACATGGGCTTCAGGCGCTCGTGCAGGCCCGCTCCCTCCGCGGTCAGGCGCAGCGCGCCCCGGTCCCGCCGGAAAAGGGACAGGCCCAGCTGCTCCTCGAGCTTGCGGATCTGCATGGTCACGGCCGGAGGCGAGACGCAGAGAAGGGCGGCGGCCTTTCTCATGCTCTTGTGCTCGGCTGTCAGGAAAAAGACATGCAGCTGTGTCAGCCCCGCTTTCATGCCGGCTCCTTGTGGGGTGTTCCAGGTGCGGAAGAATATTCTGCAGGTTTGTGTGTTCTCTATAAAAAGCTTAATTGGTGAAAGTCTGCTTGTCAACGAACAATGATTCCGCCCTGTGTTTCGCCCGCTGATGCCGCAGGAGCCTGTTCTGCGGGCCGTTTTATGTCCCGTCTCCCGGAACATCCGCCCCGACAGTCCTTCCCGCGTGCGGACGGCGGTTTGTCCTTTCAAGCGGAACGGCCTTTGGGCCGTCGGACACAGGACGGCCGGGAGGGCAGGGAAGGATTCCCTCCCACCCACGGAAGTGCGCTGTAACTTTTAATTTTTCGCCGTTTTCATGCTTGACTTCGCCTCCGGCATGGTTATCTATTTTATCTGTCGGCAGAACATGCAATGTGCCAGCCGGAAGCGCCGCCCGATGCGGCACCGCAAAACCGCGGGGGAGTGTCGGGAGGAGGGGCGGATCTCGGAAGGCCGTGCAGCCCCGCCCATGGCGGGTCATGCCAGAGACCGGGACGGCGTTTGCGGTAACAGCGTCTCGGACTCCATCTACAAATACGCCCGTGTTCCGGGCCGCGGTCATCTGACCGTACGCAATACGCAGACAGAAAACAGAGACTTCGGCGGCGCGTCTTCTGGTGCACTCTTTTTTTGAGCCCGCATCCGCGGCCGAAAAAAATGATGCATCCATAAAAAGACGCTCCACGCACCGGATCCGACCCTGATCGCACGAAGAGCGATCGCACAAAGATCGCGCGCCAAGGCTCGCTGCCTTGCTGCCTTCCGCGGGAAAGGGGAGACGCAGTGTCCGCTTCATGAAGAAGCGCGGCCCCTGCGCCGGATCCGCAAATGCTTTCCTCAACCGATACCCTCGCCGCCTGGACGGCGGAGGCCGGGCTCCTGCTGCAAAGCGGGGCCGACGCGCCCGCCATGGCCGACTTCGCGGCGCAAAGCCCGCAGGCCGAGCGCCTCACGCGCCCCTTCGGGGCCG
>JAUNSE010000476.1 GCA_030539415.1 Desulfovibrionaceae bacterium | reverse complement strand
CTGACATCGTACTGTATGGAGAAGGTGACCCACGACGGGTCGAACTGGCAGATCTTGCAGTTCAGGATGGCAACGCGCTCGAGCATGACCCTGGCCGCGGCCGAGGCAGTGTCTTCGCCCTGCCTGCGCGCGTCCTCGGTCATGCTGTCCCTGTTTTTCAGCCAGCTGCGCTGCTCGGCCAGCTCCTCGCGGAACCGCTCTTTGCCGCAGAAGCCCTTGAGCTTCTTCCAGGCTTCGTTGATCTGACGGTCTGCTTCCCTGTAGGCGGGACATTCCTGCAGATAGCGCTGATGGTCCCTGTCGCTCAGGGCCTGGGCCGGCATGGGAGCGAAGAGCGCGAGGAGGAGAAGGGCGGAAAGCAAAGGTTTCATGCGGCGTGACTCCTTGTCCCTGGGTGTGCGGAAGCGGCGCGTGCTGCGTGCGGGTCTCAAGAGCGCCGGCTCCCCGAAATATGGCATCAGAAGAGCACGGCGAGAGGCGCCGCGTCAAGGGCGGCCTGCGGTCTGCCGTCTGTTCCTGAACGCGGGAAGGCGCGGCCTGCCGTCTCTGCGGAAAAGCCGCGCCTGCAATGAGCTCCTGCCGGAACAGGAAAAATGCCCCTCGCTCTAGCGCTTGAAATAGCGGTTGAGGGGGCCCGCGATGCGGAACTCGCTCGCCGGTATGATCAGGGGATTGGGGAAGTACCGTCCGGCCGGGGCGTCGCCTCCGCCGTTGATGAGGTCGAGCTCGCGCCAGGTGAATTCGAAGCAGACGGCGTCCTCGGCAAGATACGCGTCGCGCAGGTCCAGATTGTCGATGAGGCCGGTCAGCCGGTCGACGACATCGCTGTCGGGCCTCCAGTCGGGCTCGGCCGCGCGCCGCATTTCGATGGCGTCCTGCATCTTTCTGTAGACGGCGCCGCGAATCAAGGTCCTGGCCGCCTCCGGACGCTTGAACAGATCGTCGAAGGCGATGAAGATGCCGCTGTCCAGATCGTAGAAGAGCGTGTTGCCGTAGTAGTGATAGCCTCTGGCCAGACCCACGCTCGAGAAGTAGTACGGGTGCACGCAGGCGATGGAGCTGTTTTCGTGGACGATGTCGTATCTGTCGATGTCCGTGAAGCGGTGTATGTCGCCGCCCTCGGCCGCCCTGCGGAGCATGAGCTCCGCGTCCGCCGTGTCGTGGAAGTCGGCCAGCAGGGTGTCGTGCACCACAAAGCCGTTGTTCTCCCGAAGCGCCCGGCTGTAGAAATCCTCGGCCCTGTTCAGAAGGTATTCCACCAGGCGGCGGTTTCGTTCCGTCTTGCCGGTGATGATGGTGTAGTGCCAGTTCATGAGCACGGGCCGCGAGGGCACGATGGCGAGATCGGCGACCGTCTCCGGGCCGTCATGCCTGGGCATGGGCACGTCGCGCTCGATGGAGAAGGTGATGTAGTCCGGGTCGAGCCGCAGTATCTTCCAGTTCAGAATGGCCAGTCTGGCCGTCAGGACGCGGGCCGCGGCCTGCGCCAGGTCCTCGCCCTCCCTCCGCTCGCGGCGCGCCAGGCTGTCGCTGTTGCGCTGCCAGCCGCGCTGCTCCTCGATCTCGAGGCGGTAGTGCTCGCTGTCAGAAAGGCTTTTGAGCCTGTTCCAGGCTTCGCCGAGGGCTCTGTCGGCCTCCCTGTATTCGGGGCATTCCCTGAGCCAGCGCTGATGGTCCTTCTCGCCGAAGGACAGCGCGGCCTGCGGCGCGGCAATAAGCGCCAGGAGGAGTATGGCGGATAGCAGTGTTCTCATGCGGGCGGACCTCCGGAGTGCGGGGGAAATCGGAGCGGCGCGCGGAACAGGATTTCAGGCGCCGTAGCGGGGGTTGTTCTCCAGGTTCGTCAAAAGACCACGGAGAGGGCCCCGCGTCAAGCCTTGACCCGCATGCGAAAGGACTGCCTTTCAGCCCGTGTTTGACCCTGATGACAGGCCGCGCCTTCGGGAGGCGGCCCTTTCGGGGCCGGACTTTTCGGGTGACTCGGTCCTGCGCCCCATCTGGAGCCCCGCGGGGCGGGCGTCTACTTGCAGCGGATGACGCCCACCACGCTGCTGGTTTTGGACGCGTCCTTGTCCACCACGACCACCACCATGGGCTCGCCGTCACGCTGTATCTCGGCCGGGCCGAGCGCCTTGCGGATGTCGTCCAGCCTGACCATGACCGTCCTGCAGGCCGACTCGCGCACCTCGCTC
>JAUNSE010000475.1 GCA_030539415.1 Desulfovibrionaceae bacterium | reverse complement strand
CGGGTCCGTCCATGTGGTGTTTCTCGTGTCTTGGTGCGGCGGGCCGGCAGAATGGCGGGGCAGCGACGGGTCTCCATGCTGCCATGACTTTCGCTGTCTTGACGCAAGACCCCTCGAAGCGGATTCCAGGACATGCCCCCGGCCAGACGCCGAAGGTTTCGGGAAGGAAGGGTTTTGCGGCGCGGGGTGCAGGGGATGCCGGCCCCATTCTGCCCGAAAGGGCGGCCGATGTCAGCCGCGGCGGCGCGGGCAACGGGCAGAACCGGGAAAGAGCGGGCCGGCAAAGGCTTCTCGGGGGCCGGTGACCGGGGCACCGAAACGCGCAAAGCCTCCCCGGCAAAAAGGCGTCGGGAAGGCTTTGCTGTATGGAGGCCGCCCGGGTCCGGGCAAGAAGGTCAGGAGTGCTGGCCCGGACCGTATGACGGGAAAGGAGTGCGGTGAAAAATGACTCTGATGACTGGCGGCTGCGGCTCAGCGCTGCAGCGGGATGGTCAGCGCCATGGGAATGGTCTTCGGGCCCCGATGGGGCGCGTCCCTGCCGTCCAGGCCCTTCTCGTGCAGCCAGCCCGTGAGCTGGGCGGCCACCTCGAGGTTGTTGCGGTCGGCGAAGGGGATGTGGGTGTTGCCCTTCATCCCCAGCTCCGGCAGGAAGACAATCTGCGCGTCGCCGCCGTGGCGGTTCACGGCCTCGACAAACTGCCTGCCCCTGAGGGAGGCGGCGCGCCAGACCTCGGAGTTGTAGACGTTGGAGGGGGCCTTCGCGATATTGTCGCCGAAGACAATCAGAATCGGGATGCGCGTGAGCTTCGCAAATTCCTCAAGCGGGATTTCGGGGGTGTCCATGGCCCCGACGTGCAGTTCGCCGCGCGGGATGTCCGGGGGCACCTCGCCCTCGGGGAAGACAAAGTGCGCGGGTTCGTAGGCCACCACGGCCTTCACGAGATCCGGCTTTTCCAGCACCGTGGCCCAGCCGTACTGGCCGCTGCGCGAGTGCGTCATGAGGATGGCGGGGCCGGTGCGCTCGAGCAGGTCGCCCATGGTGCGGGCGAGCTCCTCCCTGCTCATTTCGGCGCCCGTGTCGGGCGTCTGCTGGCGGAAGAACTGATTGACCGAGGAGCCGTCCAGGGGCTGGGCCAGCGGCTCGAAGGCCTTCGGGCCCGCAGGCGGAATCCAGAGACCCATGCGGAAGGCATCCCAGGCGGCGCTCTCGTACATGGCCGTGGGCGAGGCGGCCTTTCCGGGAGGGGTCAGGGTGCGGCCCGCGCGCCCGCGGCGGGGCTGGTCGATGATGTAGAGCGGCCAGTCCTCGCGGGTCAGGATGGCCTGGTAGCCCTCCCTGCCGTCGGGCGTGGACTCGTAGGTCTTGCCGGACTGGCTGATGCCGTGCCACATGATGACGGGAAGCTGCCTGGCCTTCTCGGGGATGTAGTACTGGGCGTAGCCGTGGTCCCCGTGGAAGGTCTGGCCGTTGTCCAGCGTGGTGACCGTGCCGCCGAAGAAGAGGCTGCCCATGGTGCGCAGGACAATGGGCTTTGCGGACGGGGCGGCGTCCTCGGCGGCCTGGGCGATCCGGGCAGGACCGGCCCCCAGGGCCAGGGACGCGGCCAGAACCAGGGAGGCCAGGCCCGCGCGGCCAAAAGCGCGCGGAAAACTCTTCGGCGGCGTGAAATTCGACTGAGTGCGTGCGGACATGGGCTTCCTCCGGCATGAGCGGCATCAGGGGGATATGGAAAGGCCGCGCCCTCGCGGCCAGAACGTGCCTTGGAACGGAACCCGGCAGGGGCCCGGCGGCCCTTCCCGCCCGCTCCCTTCCGGCATCCCTTCTGTCAGGCAGTATGGCCGAACAACCTTGCGCCAGTGCGTCACGACTCCGTCAATGTGTTGCAGCTTCCTTGCAGAGGTCCGCAGGGCTTCCGGCGGACGCGGCCGGCCGCGGGCCTGCTCCTGCCAGGGCCTCCGGGCTTTGCGGCCCTGGCCTTCGATGCCTCGCATCAGGGCGAGAGCGGGGGCGAGCCCAGATATCTGGAGGATCCGGCGGCCAGGGTGGAGGACATCCGCTGCGCCGTGGATTACCTGACCACCCTGCCCTTTGTGGACCGCTCCCGCATCGGCGCCATGGGCATCTGCGCAGGCGGCGGCTACACCATCGCCGCGGCCCAGACCGAGCGCCGCATCAGGGCCGTGGCCGGCATCAG
>JAUNSE010000474.1 GCA_030539415.1 Desulfovibrionaceae bacterium | reverse complement strand
CACCGCAACGGCCGCCAGTGCCATCTGTGCCGGGAGTGCGGCTATCAGTTCACCAACATGGCGTACCGGGAGCGGCCGGTCTGGGAGAAGCTCCTGGCCTCGCTCGTGCACGCGCTGGGCGTGTCCCCCGCGGACATTGCCCAGCTCTTCAAGACCTCCACCTCCTCGGTGCTGCGCTGGCGGGTGCTGGGCAGAGGCAGCCGGACCGAGGACCGCTCGGTTGTCCGGGAAAAGCCCGTGCTCATCGGCGTGGGCCGGCTGCGCGAGCTTCTTGATGCCGGAGAGGAGGAGGCCCCGGCCGGCAGAAAGCCCCTCGTGCTCATAGTGGACGAGAAGAATCAGGACAAGGTGGTGGGCATCATTGTCCGGGACTGAGCCTGCGGCCGGCCCGGCAGGCTCGGCAGGGCCGCCAGGTTCGGCAGGCAGGGTGGAGGAGCGCCGCTTCCTGTGGTTTTTCGGGGGCGGCGTCTCTCCTGTCGTCCGTGCGTGTCCCGGGAGGAGTCGGATCTGTCGTGCCCGGAAAGGGGGCGCCGGTGCGCGCCGGGCGACAGATGTTCGTCATTCTGTCGCCGTCTTCTCCTGCCGGGCAGACGGCAGGAACGTCGGAACAGGCCGTTTGTCCGGTCCCGACAGGTCGCTGCCGGAGAGGCTGCGCCGTCCCGGGAGGAAAGTCGGGCGCGCAGTCTGTCAGGACGGGAGTCCGGCGCTGCCGGCAGGGCAGGGCTTGACGCTCTCTGTCACCGCCGGCCTGTCCGGCAGAATGTCCCTGCAGCAATTGAAGCGAATATTGCCCGCAGTTTCAAAGACCTGGCCATGCGGGCACGCGGGGCTGGCCTTCAGTCCGGCGAAGTTTGCGTCTCATGCGGCCGGAGCGGGAAAAAAGCCGGTCATTACGGCAGGTTTCAGGAGGCTGTCCGCGCTCCGCACTGCGGAGGGACAGTCCGCAGAACCATTGTCCGCGATATCGGCCGCTTCCGCCCCCTCCGCCGCCCGGGCCGCCGCATCCTTCGCATCGCCGGCCCCGCGGGCAGCCCGGCCGGCGTCCGCATCCTGACAGGACTCGGCAGATCCGGGCCCGGAGCTCGCGCCTTCCCCTGCGGGAGCATCGGTCATGATGCCCGGACAGACGGCTGTCCGGAAATGACGCTCCAGGTCGGCCGGGGTGCCGCAAAGGTGCCGGGTGGTCATGTCTGCTGCTCCTGAAAAAGGCGGGGCATGGCCCTGCCGGGGTTGAAAATTGTCGGGAAATTCAAGATGGTTGCCTTGCCTGGACGGGGCAGTGCCGGAAGGCGTTTTCCGGCCGGCCGGATGCCCGGCCCTGACGCTCCGCGCAGCCAAAAGCCTGCGTCCTGATGCGTCAGGAGCATGGAAAGCCGCGTCTTTATTCCCGAGAGAAAACTCCTTGTCAAGCATCCCCGGCGCGGGCGAGGCGGGCAGAGCCCATGCCCCGGGCCGGAGGAGAGGGCGGCCGAAATCGTCCGCGAAACGCCGCATGGCATGAGATGGCTGTCCTGCGGAGAGACGGCGCCGGCACGAATACGGCCTGTTCTGTCCTTGCCGCGCCCCCGGGACAGGGGATGCCGGCACCCCGGACATCTCCCCGCAGTCTGCTGCGGCGGCAGCGGCAAAAAACGGAGCTCATGACGCAACATGCCGGCATCTTTATATTTCAAGGCTGATAATTGTTTTTTCATTCTGCTGCCACCGAAAGCGGCTGGGGGCATCATTGGGGGCATTTTTTCCCACCTGTGACGCGGCCGTTTCCGATGCCCCCAAAAACCATTCATGCTGTCAGAACAGGGCGCGGCCCTCTCGCATAAGTCTCTGTCACACGCCAAGATCCGTTATTGTGCAAAACATTAGTTTGCTGCATTCCGGCCGCGGTTGGACGCCGGATCCCGCGCGGCCGGGGATTTTGCCCGATTCTGTCCGGCGGGAGGTCCGGCCGCTGCCAGGCATAGGGGCAGGATTCGGGCCCGGGACCGTCCTATGGGGCCGGAGACACGCTTCTTCCCCGGCGCGGGCCTGGTCCGGCCTTTGGACGGCACTTTGCCCGGATGCGCAGCCTGTTCACACCTTGCGGCCGGTCTCCGCGCGCCCGGCATGACCATGACCGATCCTTTGTCAACCGAATGAAAACGGGGGCATGGATGGGGGCATCTGGTTGTAAAGTAATGATGCCTTGCGCAGGACAAGCACT
>JAUNSE010000473.1 GCA_030539415.1 Desulfovibrionaceae bacterium | reverse complement strand
TCACGTTGCGGCCGCCCATGGGGGTGGCAAAGACCCGCGTGGAGCCGGCCTCGGCGCTTGCCGCGGATGCGGACTCGTCGCCCGCGGCCATGGCCTGAGCGAGCTGTCCCGACTGCCCGGCCTGCGCTTTCAGGTCGGAAGCGGGAGCAAAAAGCCGTCCGTTCACTATCTGCGCCGTGAGGCTGCGCTGCAGGGCCAGAGAGGCCTGGCCGGCCTTCGTGTACGCATCGGGCCCGAGTTCATTGTACGCGCCGGGGAGGGCGCTGCCGTCGGAGGCCGAAAAGTCCAGGGCGGTCAGGAGGTTGCGGGCATCGCTCAGGTCTCCGGAGGCTGTGCTGAGGTCGGCCTGCCCGATTTCGTCCAGATTGCGGGCCAGATCCGTCTGCTGGCCGGAGGCGGCATGGCGGCTGTAGGCGTCAGCGGATCTGGAGATGCCGATGCTGTATTCCGCATCGGAGCCCGTGCTTTCGACGGTCAGGGCCATGCTCAGGGTCGGGGAGGCGGCCGCAAGAATCGAGTCGAGGTCCGAGGCCAGCTCAAGTGTTGCGGCGTCCACCATGTCAGAGAGGACGAGGCCGATCTCGCCGCCCGCGTAGTAGTCCCGCACCGGGGCCAGAGCCACAGTGCCGTCAAGGGAGGCTGTGCCAGATACGGTCAGAGTGTCAGATGCCGCGCTGCTGTCAAAGCTCAACACCAGGGTGCCGTTGGCCCCCTGCTCGTAGTCGCCGTCTATGGAAACGGCCGCAATGGCCGCCGAGCCGTCGCCGGCAGCAGGGCCCGATCCGGGCGAAAACGTGCCATAGTTGGCAAAGGTGCCGCCGGTCTCATTTGCCCCGTCCTCGTCGGAGATGGTGGAGAGGGTGTACGAGCCCGTGCCGGAGAGCGAGGCCCCCTCTTCGATGGTCACGGAGAGGACCGAGGCCTTGCCGTTGTACTCGAGCCCTCCGCCTGCCACCTCAAGCTCCAGGCTCTTCGCTCCTGTGATGTTTCCGTCATAGACCAGGGAGAAGGCCGCGTCCCCGGCCTCTCCGCCCAGTCCCGAGGCAAGCGTCTCCCGCCCGAAGGTCACCAGCGTGGTGAGGTCGGTATTGGATTCTCCGGTGAGCTCGGCGTACTGCAGGCGGTCGCTTTGCGGATCCCAGTTCGAGACGATGTCGCCCCTGAGCGAGGCACCGGACAGTATGTCCATCTGCTTCACATAGGCATTGTCGGAGATGTATACGGCCGCGGCAGAGCCCTCGAGAGAGCCGGACACGGCAAAGCGGGAGACCATGGCTCCGTCCAGCCAGTGCGGCAGATCGTTGCTGTCCAGACCGTCGTTGTCGGTCAGGAGAACCTGCTGCCAGCTCCCGCTCTCCGCATTCCAGCCGCCGCGCATCCACGAGCCGCGGTATTCGCTCTTCTCGCCCATCAGATTTCTGCCGAAGTCGAAGCGCGCGGCAATGCCGCCTTCGCCTGCGGCCCGCAGGGTGCCCTGGCTCACAACGGTCTGATTCTGCCCGTACGAGACCAGCAGGCCCGTGCCCCAGGCCCCGTCCGCGGCCACTGTCGTCCCACCGGCCACTGTGACCGTATTGCCGGTGCCGTCCACGCGGATGCCCGTGCCGGCCAGGCCGCAGGCCATAAGATCCGCCGCCTGGGTGACCGTGTTGTTCGAGCCGTAGATGTGCAGGCCCACGCCCAGGGTGGCGGTATTGGCCTCTCCCTCGACATAGGCCGTGCCGTCGGCATTGCGGGCCCAGAAGCCGTTCGTGTTCGTGATTTCAAGCCCGTCGCCGTAGACCGAGTGCCCGTACCAGTTCTTCCGGTCTATCTGATAGCCCAGGTCCTGCAGGACGGCCAGCTCCGCCTCCATGAAGAAGGTCCAGTTGCGCCAGTTCTGATGGCTCATGAGCGAACGGGCAAGCTCGATGTGGCAGAATTCCGCATAGGAGACTCCGCCGCCCGTCTCGAAGCCGTTGACGGGGAGCCCTCCGCCGAGAGCGCCCTGCAGCACTTCGGAGACATGATCGCCGCGGAAGGTGACGCCGCTTGTGGAGCCAATCCCTGAGACAAAGACCGTGCTGTCATAGGTCCCGCCGAGCTCGTAGAGGACAGGCTGCATGCCCAGTGCGGCCTTTGTGCCGAACATGTCGTACAGATGCGTGTCCCACTCGGTGAGGCCCCCGCTGCCGCCGAAGGCGTGCGCGCCGATCTCCCC
>JAUNSE010000472.1 GCA_030539415.1 Desulfovibrionaceae bacterium | reverse complement strand
ACCGATCTGATCTTCATGGACATGACCACCTACGAGCAGATCCAGATGCCCGCCGAGTCCACCGCCGGCAAGTCCGACTTCCTGAAGGACGGCCAGCAGTGCCGCGTGCTCCTCTACAAGGGCAGCCCGCTCGACATCGACATTCCCGCCTCCGTGGTGCTTGAAGTGACCGACACCGAGCCCGGCGCCAAGGGCGACACCGTCAGCAACGTGACCAAGGGCGCGACCCTCGAGTCCGGCGCCTTCATCCAGGTGCCCCTGTTCGTGAACGTGGGCGACCGCGTGAAGGTCAACACCACCACCAAGGAATATCTCGGCCGCGAATAGCCGCCGGAATCTGCCCATGACCGAGGAAAGCGGCTTCCGCACCCGTCCCCAGAGCTTCTGGTTCAGGGAGCTCTTCGGCGTCTTCCTGCTCTTCTGGCTGCTGCTTCTGCTGCTGAGCCTTCTGAGCTTCAGCGCCGACGATCCCAGTCTGAACCACGCCGTCTCCGCAAGGCGCGAGATCGCCAACATGGGCGGCTTTGTGGGCGCCTACACGGCCGGCTTCCTCAACGATCTGTGCGGGACCGGCTCGCTGGTCCTGCCGCTGGTGCTGGGGGTGGCGGCAGTGCTCTGCCTCACCCGCCGGCCCCCGCTCGCCTGGTGGCGGTGGGTGGGCGTGGGCCTGGTCTGCCTCTCGCTTCTGGTCTTTGTCACGGCCGTGGATCTCTCCATCGGGGATCTGCGCGGCGGAGGCCTGCTCGGCGCCATCATCGCCGGGGCGACCAGGCGGCTTTTCTCGCCCTTCGGCTCCACCCTCTTCTGGCTGTTCATCTTCGCCGTGGGCCTGCAGCTCTTTGCCGACCTCTCCTGGTCCGGCATGGCCAGGGCCGTCTCCTCCCGCTTCCTGCACGACGACCCGGCCCAGCGCGTCCGGTCCGGCCGCAGGGGCCGGGACGACGGCGAGGACGGGGACGGCGCGGACGATGCGCAGCGCGGACCTTCGGCCAGCCGCCTGGTCTTTGCCGACGCGGACGAGGGCGCCGAAGCGGGCGCAAGGGACGGCGACGACGGCCTGCTGGACCGCGCCCTGCGCCCCCTGACCAGGGGCTTCAATCTCATCCGCCGCCACCGCCTGCGCCGCGAGGATCCGGACCTGCTGTCCGACGGGACAGCCGAGGGCGCGGATGGCTCCGACGACCTTGCCGGCCTGGACGGCTTTGACGGGAGCGAAGAGGCGGACGGCGCGCGCCCCCGCAGAAGGCGCGGGCGCCTCGGCCGGCGCCTTGTGCGCGCCATGCCCCTGGTGGAGGAAAACCTGCCCTTCGCGAAGCTCGAGGACTGCGGCGTGCCGCTGGACCTGAGCTATGCCGAGCAGTACGCCAAACCCGTGCCGGCGCCGGTCTTCGAGCCTGACATAGATGAAGAGGAGGCGGCGGCCGTCGAGAAGACAGCCCGCGCCTCGCGCCGCGAGACCCGCACCGGCGGCCGCGGCAATGCCGGCAGCCTCATGAATCTTCTGCCCTCGCGCATCGGCTCCCTGGAAGAGGGGGACGAGGCCGCAGGCGGCGTGCCGGCCGAGGCCGCCGGAGAAAACGCTCTGACCGTTGTCACCATCGATGTGCCGAGCGGCGAGGAGACCATCGAAACAGGGGCCCATGACGAAAGGGTCCTGGCCGCAGCTCCCTCCGGCGAAGCTTCCGCCGACGACAGGGAAGCGGTCCTGGACGAGCGCTTCGACGACGAGGCCTTCGCGGACGAAGAGGCCGGGGAACTCTCTGCCGGCAGGGAAGGGCCGCGCTTTGCCGGCGCGGACGAGGAAATTTTCGACGACGAACCCGAGGCTCCCGCAGGCAGTGCGTCCGGCGCCCGCCGTGCTGCGAGAGGCGCCGGCAGGAATGCCGAAGCGCCCGACGCGGATTTTGACGCGGACTTTGATCCGGAGTCCGACCTCGAGTCCGACGCGGAGCTTGAGGACATTGCAGAGACTGACGGGCCGGGCTCGGCCCGTGCCGCCCAGGCAAATCATGGCTCCGCTGCTGCCGCTTCCGCCGCGCGCGTGCTGGCCGGGGCCGCAGCCGAGGAAGGCGCGGCGCACGCTGCCGCCGCCACCGCCGCTGTCCTGACCGCGGCAAAGGCCGCGAAAACTCTTTCCAGGACCCGCGGGGCCGCTGCCGGCAAGCCGGCCGGCGCCCTGCGTGATGGCCTGCCTGATGACCCG
>JAUNSE010000471.1 GCA_030539415.1 Desulfovibrionaceae bacterium | reverse complement strand
AAAGCTCCGGGCAAGGAATCGGCATTATCGGGTATTTCCCGCCGGCTTTTCTTTTGTCTATGTTTCTTTCCGGCCGCTTTGGCGGCCGGGGTCTGAAGCCTTTCCCCGGGAAAGGCAAAAAAACGGGGCCAGCGCCCCATGGAGGCGGCCTGCGCGGATCCTCGGGTATCGGGCGGGGCCGGTTGAAACAGCATGAAAGTACTTCTCATCAATGGCAGCCCTCGTCCGAAGGGCTGCACCTACACCGCCCTCACCGAAATCGCCGGCCGCTTCAGCGAGCTCGGCGTCGAGTCCGAACTGATTCAGACCGGCAAGAAGGCCATTCAGGACTGCATCGACTGCCGCAAGTGCGCGAAGACCGGCAAGTGCATCTTCAACGACGATCCCGTCAACGAGACCGTCGAGAAGCTGAAGCAGGCCGACGGCCTGATCATTGGCGCGCCTGTCTACTATGCCGGTCCGAGCGCCCGCCTGTGCGCCTTCATGGACCGTCTGTTCTTCATGAAGACAAAGGACTTCGCCGGCAAGCCCGCCGCGGCCATTGTCTCCTGTAGACGCGGCGGCGCAAGCGCCTCGTTCGACCGCCTGAACAAGTATTTCACCATCTGCGGCATGCCCGTGGTCTCCTCCCAGTACTGGAACTCCGTCCATGGCAACACGCCGGAGGAGGTCAGGCAGGATCTCGAGGGGCTGCAGACCATGCGCACCCTGGCCTCCAACATGACCTGGCTCATGCAGTGCATCGAGGCCGGACGCAGGGCCGGCATCACCTATCCGGAGCCCGAGCCCTGGATTGCCACCAACTTCATCCGCTAGGACCGCTGTCCCTGCGAACCGCCGGAAGGCCGGGCACAATCCCGGCCTTCCGGTGCGGAGCATCGGCTCCGGCCTCTCCCTTCCGTCAGGAAAGGAGCAGGCCCGGAGCCTTTTTCATGGCGTCCGGGCCTGGAAAGCGTTCGCTGCGCAGGCTCTCTATTCGGGGGAGAGACCTGGCTCCATTGTCTTTGCGAAGAGCACGTCGTGATTGATGGTGCGGTAGAATTCGGTGCGCCTGGCTGCGGGATCCAGTTCGGGGCGGCCCATGATCCACATCAGCTTGGTGATGACCGATTCCAGCGTCATGTCGTAGGCTTCCATCAGATGGCAGTCGCGCTTCACCTGTCTGCCCACCTCGTAGACCATCATGTTGCTGCCTTCCCGCGGCACCTGCGTGGCCATGACGACGAGCTTGTTCCTGCCGCGGAAGCGCTCCATCTCGCGCCTGAAGGCGTCGAGCAGGCTTTCGGGCAGACCGCCCACGCCGAAGCTCTCGATGACCAGACAGTCGTAGCGCTCGAAGAGCAGGGGCAGAATGCCCGGATCAAGGCCGGGGATGAGCTTCAGCACATAGACGCTGTCGCGCATCTCGTGAAAGAAGCGCACCGGTCCTTCGCACGCCGCGTCATCGAAGTAGCGCACGACCATGTCGTCCTGAATCACGGCGGGGTAGGGGAAGTTGATGCTGGAGAAGGCATTGTAGCTCTTGGCCCGCTCCTTTCTGGCTCTGGTGCCGACAATGACCTTGCCGCCGAAGACGATGTTCACGCCGTGGGAACCCGGATCGCAGGCGTAGCGGAAGCTGTCGGCGAGATTGGTGCGCGCGTCGGTGACCTCCAGATTGATGGGCTTCTGCGAGCCGGTGATGACCACGGGCTTGCCGGAGTTCTGAATCATGTACGAGAGCGCCGCGGCCGTGTAGGCCAGCGTGTCCGTGCCGTGGCAGATGACGAAGCCGTCGTAGCTGCCGTAGCGCTCCTCGATGGCCTCGACCATGAGCCGCCAGTGGGCCGGCGTCATGTTGGTGGAGTCGATGCTGCAGACCTGCAGGGTGTCGATGTCGCACAGGCTCCTGACCGCCGGAATGTAGGACAGCACGCTGTCTATGCCGAGGCCGGGCGTCATGCCGTTTTCGCTCCGCACCGAGGCGATGGTGCCGCCTGTGCCGAGCAGCAGTATCTTCTTCAAGAAAAACCTCTCTGGAAATCCTGTGCCTGTCAGACCAGGCGCGCCGCGTGCATGCCGGCCAGCAGGGCGGCAAGGCCCAGCGCCGTCTGCAGGGCCACGTTGCCGACAAGCAGCAGGGGCCGCGTCTGGGCCAGGGCCCAGCTGTCGAAGACAAGCGAGGAAAAGGTGGTGAAGCCGCCCAGAAAGCCCGCACACAGAGC
>JAUNSE010000470.1 GCA_030539415.1 Desulfovibrionaceae bacterium | reverse complement strand
GTATCTCAACCTGTACGACAGCAACGACGGGGAGTACGAGGCCGAAATCCGCAAGGAGCTCGAGCGGGAGGACTCCTTCGCGCGCTTCCTGCAGGACTTCCCGGACTATGCCGAGACCTGCTCCAGGACGCAGAACAGGCGCCTTGCCCAGGCTGTCGAGCAGTTCGTGAAGGAGCACTATCCCGACGACTGGACCGTGCGCCTGAAGAAGGACAGCGCAAGCTTCCTCAAGACCTGGCCGCACCGCAAGGGAACCACGCAGGCCCAGGACATCACCGCCTTTGTGCGCGGGCTCGGCATCACCGTCGGCACGGCCTCCAGAATCTCCGACAGGGAGGAGGTCTTCGAGCTGCAGGTCGAGCCGGCCGACCGCAATCTGGCGGACTACCCGCATCCCTTCGCGGCCTTCGGCACGCAGCTCGGCACGCCGCTCTACGTGGTCGTGATGTACGGCATGCATCTGCCCAGGAACCTCCCGGGCGAGGTGAACGCCCTGAAGCGCCTGAGCCGCACCGGCATGAACATTGTCCTGCTCGATCACACGCTGACCCTGGAGCAGCGCCGCCAGCTCGCCGAGGCCTGCCACCAGAAGAGCGACAGCACCCGCTTCATCGTCATCGACCGGATTCTGGCCCTGTATCTGGCCATGTGCAGCCAGGCGGAGCGCCTGAGCACCCTGCTCAACTGCGCCCTGCCCTTTGCCGCGGCCCTGCAGCCCTTTGTCCGCGACGGCGGCATGACGCCGGAGGAGATGTTCGTGGGCCGCACCAGGGAGCTTGCCGACATCATCAACTTCAACGGCGCGACCCTGGTCTACGGCGGCCGCCAGCTCGGCAAGACCGCCCTGCTCTACCGCGCCAGATCCCGCTGCCACGTGCCCGCGAACAGGGATTTCGCCATCGTCTGCTCCATCAAGGGGCTGGGGGACGAGGCTCTGGCCGCGCAGGCCTTCGCCGACGCGGTCAACAAGGAGTCCAAGCTCGCCATCAGGGACTGCTCGACCGTGAAGGCCTTCTGCGACCAGATCGAGAAGCGCTTCGCCGACGGCAGAATCCAGAGCCTGCGCCTCATGATCGACGAGGCCGACGCCTTCCTGAACGGCATAGCCGAACAGGACTACGCCCCTGTCGGCGCCCTCATCGCCCTCATGCGCAGCTGCCCCAGGTTCAAGTTCGTGCTGGCCGGCCTGAACAACGTCTACCGCGCCCGCAGGGCCACCGGCAACAACGGCGACTTCGGCCAGCTCGGCCAGCCGCTGTGCATCACCCCGCTCTCGCCGGCCATAGCGCTCGGCTTCATCCTGCGCCCCCTGCGCTATCTCGGCTTCCAGCCGGCCCAGGACGCGCAGCTCGCGACCATCCTTTCGAGCACCAACTACTATCCGGGCATCCTGCACTTCTTCGGCTACATCATCGTGCAGAGCCTGAACGAGAAGTACGGGCTCTACTACAAGGCCGCCGAGGGCAATCCGCCCTTCATCCTGAAGAAGGAGCTGCTGGGCTCCATCATGAACTCGAGCGAGCTCAACAGCAGCATCTGCGACAAGTTCCGCCTCTCCCTGAAGCTGGACGAGCGCTACTACATGCTGGCCAGGTGCCTCGGCATCATCTACCACATGGGCGAGCCCATGCTCGACGGCTACAAGGGCTACAGCGTGGACACCATCAAGCGCATGGCCGAGTACTACGGCATTCACTGCCTCGTGAGGCTGAACCGGAGCGAGTACATGGCCCTGCTCGACGAAATGACCGAGATGGGCATCCTGCACCGCGCCGAGGAGGGCGTCTACCGTCTGCGCAAGCGCTCCTTCCTGGACATCATAGGCTCGGACATGGACAGGCTTGAAGCCGAAATCATCGACGAAAACACCGCGGAGGCCGAAGCATGATCAGTCCCGACGAATTCTGGTGGAAGAACGTCACCGGCCCCCGCACCTTCCTGCGGCGCGCGGCCGAGACCCTGGCCGACGGCCGCATCCCGATTCTGGAGCTGCCCCTGGAGCTGCCCTGGCGGCACAGCATGCGCGCCGCCGCCCTGGAATGCCTGCAGGACCTGGTCCTGGACGAGCCGCATTTCGAAATCTACGACGCGGCCGACGAGTGCGGGGATCAGGACATCGGCGAATTCCTGCTGGAGCGCCTGGCCAGCAGAGACCTGGCCAGCGGCTACCGCGCCATGTCCGGCCTCTCGGTGCAGCAGTACCTCGAGCGGCACG
>JAUNSE010000469.1 GCA_030539415.1 Desulfovibrionaceae bacterium | reverse complement strand
GTAGGCCTTGGCGATTTCCGGGGTGAATTCCGGCCAGGTGCTGGTGCGCTCGATGATCTCGATGAGATCGTCGTGCATTTCGACCTTGAAGTTGATTGGCACCATGGGCACGCTGTCGCCGCTGTCGTCCAGAGCTTCGACGATGATGTTGTACTTGTTCATGATGTTCTGACTCTCCTTGCCCGGGCGGCAAAACCCCGGGCATGCTGACCCTGCCTCCCGGGGCTCGGGAGGCCCTGACTGTCTCTGTACCCTATCAGAGCGCACCTTGCCAACAGTCAGGGCGGCGGCGGAGACTTTTTTTGCGGCTTCCGCCGCCGCCCCCTGAAAAGTGGTCAGCCAGAGCTGTCCGACGCGGTCCCGCACTGGTTTCGCGGCGCGGACTGTTGGGAGTCAGCCCCCGCCCGCGACAAGGCCAGATGCTGTCATGAGACCTATCCTCCCGTCTTTCCGGCAATCGGGGAGGATTTCTTCCGCGGCATCAGGAGCAAGCCGCCAGCGGCTTTGTGCCGCGGAAGAAGTCCCAGGGATATGGCGACAGGTATACTGTACCGTACAGTACATTTTCTGGCAAGAGGTCCGGAGCCCTTTTCGCATCGCAGAACAAAAAATATTTTTTCCGCCGCGGCCGGCTGCCGCCGCATGCCCCGGCTGCTGCCGGATGGCAAGCCCGGGAAGCGGATGCCGTGGTCGGAGAGCGCCGGTCCTTCCGGTTCCCTTCCGTTCCCGCTACGCCTTGCGGCCCGTTCCGTAGGCGGCCATGAAGACCGCGACCGCCGCGCGCACCTGCTCCTCGAGCTCTGCCGCGTCCAACTCCTCGCGGACGCCGACCATGAGCCGCAGCACGCTGTCGAGCTTGCACAGGGCGATGAACTGCTCCGAGGCCCTGGGGATGCTGTCGATGCGGACCAGGCCCCGCGCGTCCAGGCCCTTCAGATAGTCCATCAGGCGGCTTCTGCCGAACTCGATGCACAATGTGTAGAAGGTCTGCCCTATTTCCGGGAAGCGCATGGACTCGGTGACCAGCAGCCTGTTCAGGGCGCGGCTGTCCTCGCGCATGACCATGCGCATGAAGCGCAGCCCGAACCGGGTCAGCGCCTCCTCCGGGGGCGTGTCCTGGCCGGGGAAGGCGAAGACATTCTCCGCCTCCTCCTCGATGCGCTGCTCGATGTAGCTTCTGAAGATGTCCTCCTTGCCGTGGAAGTAGGAGTAGACCGTCGCCTTCGAGCCGCCGAGCTCGCGCATGAGCCCGGCCATGGTGGTGCCGGCATAGCCCTCGCGCAAAAACAGCTCGCCCGCGACGCGCAGTATTTCCCTGCGCCTGTCCTGCTTTCTGTCCTCTCTCGCGCTCATGATGTCCAAAGCCTCCCGCCGCGGCATCGGTCCGCGGCCATGCGGGCGCATCCCCGCTCCTTTCGCGGGGCGCCCTATTCCGCCTCGTCCGCCCCGATGTCCGGATCCTCGACGGCCAGCCCCAGGGATTCCCAGAAGCGCCTGGCCGCGGGCACCGAGACGCGCCGCCCGTTGCGGTGCATGGGGTAGCCCATGTCCTTCATGCGAGTGCCGGCCACCAGCAGTATGTTGTCCATGTACACCAGCGGTATGCGCAGCCTCGCGCCGTCCTCCCTGAGAACGCCCTCGAACTCCACCACGATGGTGCACAGATGCCTTGCCCGGCTGTCCAGCACGTCGAAGGAGCGCAGCGACCAGGCGCCGCTCGCAAAGCGCCGGGCAAAGACCTCCTCCAGCGTCGCCTCGCCGCCCGAGCCCGCGGCGTCGGTCAGCCTGTAGTCGCGGCAGTGGCGCACGAAGATCCTCTCGTAGACCTCGGGATGCTCCGCGTAGTCGCGCTGTATCTCCTGCGGGCTCTGCCCGTGCAGGAGCATGAGGCGCATGAAGTCCAGAAAGCGCGGGTTCTCGAAGCGGTAGTCCCTGTCCCAGACCTCGTCGTCCCAGGTGTAGATCCACAGGGCGTAGGCGATTTCCAGGGGGGTGGCGCCGGTGCTCGTGCGCGCCCCGAGATCCGCTCCAGAGCGGATGAGGTGCGCCGCCACCTCGGTGTTGCCGGAGACCGCGGCCAGATGGAGGAGGCTTATGTCGCGCACCTCGGCCGGGCTGGCCAGCGGGCGCTCCAGGCTGTCCAGGCCCTGCAGGTGGCTGATGATCTCGCGCGTGACCTCGGGTCCGAAGTCCCTGCCCGAAAAGGTGGACTTCTCGCT
>JAUNSE010000468.1 GCA_030539415.1 Desulfovibrionaceae bacterium | reverse complement strand
GCTCGTCCTCGGGAAAGAGATGGGTGATGCGCGCAAGTGTCTGGGGCACGTCCTGGGCGTGCACGGTGGTGTAGGCGGTGACGCCCTGCTCCACGGTGGAGAGCAGGGAGGAGATGGTCTCCCTGTCGCGGCACTCGCCGACCATGACGATCTCGGCCTTGCGGCGGGTGAGGGTGCGCACGCCGGCTGCCCAGTCGCGCACGTCGCACCCCACCTCGGACTGGGTGATGGGGGCGGCCCGGCCTTCCGCGGGAAGCCCCGAGAAGTCGAACTCCACAGGCTCCTCCAGCGTCAGAATCTGCCGCCCCACGCCCCGGTCCAGGGCGGCCCTGTGCAGCACGGCGGCAAGCAGGGTGGACTTGCCCGAGCCCATGACGCCCGAGATGACGACCAGCCCCGCCTCCGGAAAGAGCGCCCTCTCCAGATCCTCCGGCAGATGCATGTCCGAGAGGAGCGGCAGGGATCTCGGCAGCACGCGCATGACCGCGTAGACGCCCTTGATGGAGGCCGTGGCATTGACGCGGAAGCGCTGGCGCACCGTCCTCTTCCCGGGCACGTGCACCGAGAAGGCGTAGTCCATGGAGTGTCCGGAGCGCACCCAGCCCGCCCTGTTGGACTGGCCGGAGGTGAAGTTGACGACGGCCTGCACCTCGGCGTCGGTGACGCGGGTGTCGGTCACCCTGCGCCAGACCCCGTGGCGCTGCATCCACACCGGATCCTCGGGGCAGAAGACGATGTCCGAGGCCCCGGCGTCCGCGCACCACAAAAGCACCTCCTCCAGCTGCGCTTCGGAGAGCTCGTGGCGCAGGGGCTTCGGGTAGCGGAGATCAGCCGCGGCTGGCATGCGCCTCCCGCGCCGGACCGGAAGGCGTGCCGGGATCGGCGCCGGCAGGGGCGCGGCAGGGCTCCTCGAGCACCCTGATCAGGCCCCTGAGGCGCAGAAGCTGTCCCCTGCGGCTTGCGCCGTCCGCGCACATGCCGGACATGAGGGACCTGACGGCGGTGCCGCGCCAGCCCCTGTCCCCGGCCGTGCCGGGCACAAGGCGGAGCATGGCGTCGCCTGCGGCCTGCGTCCGGGGCTTGCCGGCAGACAGCCCGGCAGCCGTTCCGCGGCTGTTTTCTGCCGGCGGGGTCGCGGGATCCCGCAGGGCCTGCAGCACTTCCTGCTCGGGCCACATGGTCTCCCAAAGCTCAGCCGGGTCCGTCGGGCCGTCCGTCTGGCCCTCCTCCCGGGCCATGGCGCAGACATATTCGACACCCCGCTCCTCGGCCTCGTCGAGACTCACGGCGAGATTCAGCGCGGCCAGGTAGTGCCGGAGCGGTCCCGCAGAGGCGCAGCCGGGCAGACAGTCCGCCAGGGCGGCGGAGAGCCAGTCCGTGCCGGCGGGATGGTCGGCCAGATGGCGGGCAACGGCCCTGTCCGCGGCCGTCATGCGCCTTGCCGGGTCAAAGAGGGGCTCGCCGTCTTCGTCGTATCCCTCGCATGCGGACATGTCCGGCCGGAAGAAGGCCAGCACCGCGTCCAGCGCCGGCCCCATGGGCACGGCATGGTCCATGGTGCCGAAGCCGCGGCCCGCCGCGGCGTCGGAAGAATGCGCGGGATCGGATGCGGGCCGCGCCAGACGGACAAGCAGGACGCGGCAGTGCCTTGCGGGGGCGCAGGCGCCGGCAGAGGCGTCTTCGGGGCCGGCTTCGGGGCCGGATGCGCCCGATTCCGAGGCCGGGCCCTGCGCCGCGATGTCGGATGCGGACAGGGTGTCGGCCGGATTGCCGGCCGGACCCTGCGGGCTTTGAGTGTTGAGTCTGTCTTTCATGAGTGTCACCTTGCTGTCTGTTCTCCGGCCGGTTCTGTCGTCGGTCGGGCGGGCCGGCATCCCTTTGTGTGATGACGGAGAGCGGGATGCCGGCCCCGGGAATTCGGGGGAGAGCGGGTCTTCGGCGGACGGTCCGCGCGTCCCGCGCCGCGCCGGAAAACGGGCCGGATCATGCTTCGGGAGCCGCCGTGTCCCGCAGGGCCAGCCGCACGTCCTTTTCGGGCCGCACGGTCTGCCAGAACGCTCCGCAGGAGCAGGGCACGGGCCAGTCCCGCGCGGCCACGGCGCAGACATATTCGACACCCCGCTCAGCGGCGGCGGCGAGCATGTTGAAAAGCTGCATGGCGGCCCATATGGGCCGGAACGGTCCCTCGCGGCCGCCGCAGCCCATGAAGACGGCGAGGCTC
>JAUNSE010000467.1 GCA_030539415.1 Desulfovibrionaceae bacterium | reverse complement strand
CGGCATCGGCCGCGTTGATGGCCAGATTGAGGGCGAAAGCCGTCTTGCCCATGGACGGACGGGCGGCAACGATGATGAGATCCGAGGCCTGCAGTCCGCCGGTCATGCGGTCAAGGTCGGCAAAGCCGGTGGTCACGCCGGTGAGCGACCCGGGATTCTGGGCATTGCGCTCCAGCTTGTTGAAAAAGGCGTCGCGCAGATCGCGCACGGAACGCAGGTCGTTGGTGTTGGCTGAACGCTCGGCAATGGTGAAAATGGAGTGTTCCGCATCGTCCAGCAGACCATCCACCCTGTCGTACGGAGTGTCGAAGGTGGACGACATGATGGAGGCGCACGTGTTGATCAGCCGGCGCTGCATGGCCTTGCTGCGCACCATGTTCATATAGAACAGGGCGTTCACGCCCATGACCTCGCCGGCATAGACGGTGCTGATGTATTCCATGCCCCCTGCTTCCTCCAGCTTGCCCTGACTGTGCAGTTTCTCCGACAGGGACTGGGGGGCTATGGGCGCGCGCTGCTGAAAAAGCTCATAGCAGGCCTGAAAGATGATGCTGTGCCTCGGCACATAGAAATCGTCAGGCTGCAGCGAGGAAAAAATATCGTCCTGGTATTTTTCGTAATGGAAGAGACCCGCCAGCACGGCCTGCTCAGCCTCCTCATTGTAAGGGGGCATGCGCTTGACCAGTGCGTCGGTCGCCTTCCTGACAGGATTTCTTGCAGGAGCGCTCCCGGAGGTGGAACCGCCGGGAGCGCTTGATTTCTCAGAGTCTTGATTCATAAGGCTCGATATTGAAATGCAGAAGAAGTGTTGCTACTCGGCAGCCTCGGGAGCCTCGGCGGTCTCGGCAGCTTCGGGAGCGGCCTCGACAGGGGCCTCTTCCTCGACAATGGTCTGATGGTCGGAAATGACCTTCAGAGGCAGCTCGGCAATGACATCGGCATGCAGACGCACGCGGACGGAGAATTCGCCCAGAGTGCGGATGGGGCCGTCGAGCAGAATGCGGCGGCGGTCCACGTCAACACCAAGCTCGGCAATGGCATCGCCAATCATGGTGGTGGTGACGGAGCCGTACAGCTTGTCGTTCTCGCCCACATGCATGGGGATGACCAGCTGCAGAGCTTCCAGCTTCTCGGCCATGGTGCGGGCCTCGGCGCGCTGGGCGTCCATCAGGGCCTGCAGCTTCTTGCGCTCGAGCTCGAAAGCCTTGAGGTTGGCATCGGTGGCCAGCATGGCGAGGCCCTGGGGCAGCAGATAGTTGCGGCCGTAGCCGGGCTTCACAGTAACAATATCACCAAGATTACCGAGGTTCTCCACGTCGGCGCGAAGGATCAGTTTCATAATCAGCGCCTCCTTAGATCATGCTCTTTTTCTTGACGGAAGAATCATGCGTGGCAGTGTAGATGAGCAGGGCCATCTGGCGGGCACGCTTGATTTCGCGGGTCAGCAGACGCTGATGATGAGCGCAGGTGCCGGTGATGCGGCGGGCAATGATCTTGCCGCGCTCGGTGACGAAGTCACGCAGAATGTCGGCGCGCTTGTAGTTCAGAGGAAGTTCCTTGTCGGCGCAGAAGCGGCAGAACTTGCGGCGCGGAGCGAATCTCTTTCTAAAAGCCATTATGCAACCTCCCCGTCATTCTTGGCCTCGGCGGCAGGAGCATCTTCGTCCAGACGCACGGTGAGGAACTTGTAGATGCTTTCCGCAGCGATGCGGATGTTGCGCTCAAGCTCGGCCACCAGGTCGTTGGGGCCGCTGTAGACGAGACGCACATAAAAGCCGCGCATCTGTTTGCGCACGGGGTAGGCGAGGTCGCGCATGCCCCACTGATCGACTTCCTCGATGGCGCCGCCGTCACGCTCGATGACTTCCTTGAGCGTGGCAAGGACACCCTCACGCTTGTCGGCGGAAAGTTCCGGCGACAGGAGGATCAAAGTTTCAAATTTCCGCATGGTTAACTCCTTACGGGTTGTACAGCCCGCACATCCGGTGCGAGCAAGGAAAGGGCTTTATAGCCGCGGTCTCACGGACTGTCAAGGAAGTTTTTCGAGCACCTGAAGCGCGCCCATCCTCTCCGCCATGCCTCCCGGCCTCGGGACGGCAGCTGACGGCGCGCCTGCATGGCCGCGGCGGCTTTCGCTTCTCCCCGTCCTTTCCGGATGGCAGCCGTGCCCGGAGTCTCAATTTTCACTTCCCGCCCCTGTGGCATGAAGATTGCTCGACTGA
>JAUNSE010000466.1:510-2224 GCA_030539415.1 Desulfovibrionaceae bacterium | reverse complement strand
GCCGCGCGGTCGGTGGTCACGCCCATCAGCCATGCGTAGGGCAGCTCCTCGGTCCTGTAGGCCTGCACCGTGTAGACAGGTTTCAGATAGGTGAAGTTGTTGTATGTGAGCATGGATCCTTCCTCCATGGATAGCTGTATGTACGGTTATCCGTATATGCTGTTTTCCTGATGCGTCCGCCCTGCACGGGCGGATGCAGCGGCCGGCAGATCGCGCAAAGGGCCGCCGGAGGCGGTCCGGGCTGCTTTGCGCGATGTCCTGCGCCCCTTTGTCAGGCCGGGGGCAGAAGCTCCTCGAGTCCCGCGTCCGCAAAGGCCCCCGCACAGAACTCCTCGCCCGCGGCAAGGGCGCGGCCGAGGGCTGTCACGGCGCGGGCGGTCTGCGGCGCGATGTCGCCGGGTGCGTCCAGGCCGCGCAGGCCGCAGGCGGCAGCGAGCGGGCAGCGCAGGGCCTCGGCGAAGTAGCGGACCGTCTGCCGCGAGCCGTCGAAAAGGCGCGCCCCCTTCGGGCGCCCGGCCGCGAAGAGCGCCGTCATGCGGCCGCGGGCCGGGGCGAGTGCGCCGTGCAGGGCGGCCATGTACAGATGCTGGCTTGCGTCGACCAGGGCCTTGGCCTGCGCCGGCAGGCCGTAGAAGTAGACGGGCGAAATCCACAGCACGTGTCCCGCCGCCCTGATGCGCGCATAGATGTCCGCGCTGCCGTCCCTGGCGGCTTTGGGGCAGGCGTGGGGCGCCCTGGCGCAGGCGCCGCAGTTTGTGCAGCCCGAAAGGTGAAGGCCGTGCAGGGAGACGAGGCCGCAGGATCTGCCGGCCTCTGCTGCACCCGCCGCGGCCAGCCGGGCCAGGCGCATGGTCGTGCCGGAGGCGTTCGGCGAGGCAGCCAGAATCAGCAGGCCGTCAGACAGGTCGTCGGGCAGGTCGCCGGATTTGCCGCCGGATCTGTCGCCGGGGCCGCCGTCAGGTCCGCGGCCGAACCCGCCCGCCGGGGCCTTGGCCATGCGGCTATCTCGGGACAAAGTCGCCCACGAAGGGATTGTGCCTGCGCTCGTCGCCTATGGAGGACTCGGGGCCGTGGCCGGGATAGACCACGGTTTCGTCCGGCAGGGTGAAGAGCTTGCTGTGCACGCTCTGCAGAAGCGTCTGATGATCGCCCATGGGGAAGTCGGTGCGGCCTATGGAGCGGTAGAAGAGGCTGTCGCCGGTGAAGACCACGCCGGCCTCGGGGAAGTGGAAGGAGACGCCGCCCGGGGTGTGGCCCGGCGTCTGCAGCACATGGACGCTGAAGGAGCCGGCCGTGAAGTCGCCGGTGAAGGGCGTCTCCTTGAAGCCGGGCACCGGGGGCATGCCCCAGATGCCGCCCAGGGAGGCCTCGGTGCGCGAGATGGGCTCGTCGCCGGCGGGCACGTAGGCCGGCACGTTCAGGGCCTTCTGCAGGGCGGCCACGCCGTACAGATGGTCGAAGTGCATGTGGGTGATGAGGATGGCCGCGAGTTTCAGGCCGTTCTGCTCCAGAAACTCCACCATGGGGGCCGGATCGCCGCCCACGTCGATGGCCAGGGCTTCGGAGCCGTTGTCGAACACATAGCTGTTTGTGCCGAGCGGGCCCAGGGAAAAGGTGGTGATGCGCATGATCGCTCCAGATAAGGTATCCGGCCTTGGGCCGGTCCCCCAAGTCTACGAAAAAAGGCCCTGCCGGGCAAATGTCCGCGCAAAAG
>JAUNSE010000466.1:0-500 GCA_030539415.1 Desulfovibrionaceae bacterium | reverse complement strand
CCGCGGGCCTTGCCGGGAGGGCTGCCGGCCGTCCCTTCGCGCCGCTCCTCCCGCCTGGAAGGGCGGGCGAACGGGTGCCGGAAAAAAGGGCAAGCGAAAGGGGCCCCGCGGCGCGGGACCCCTGCTGTCTGAACTGCCGGCCCGACCTTTTGCGGGGGGCGGCCCCCCGCGGACGGGCGTTTCTTCCTACACGTCGAAGAGCATCTCCAGGTCCTCCCTGGTCAGGGACTTCCAGGTCTCCTGGCCGGGGATGATGGAGGCGGCCACGTTGCGCTTGGACTCCTGCAGCTTCAGAATCTTCTCCTCCACCGTGTTCTGGCAGATGAGCTTGTAGGAGAAGACCTGGCGCTGCTGGCCTATGCGGTGCGTCCTGTCCGTGGCCTGGCTTTCGACGGCCGGGTTCCACCAGGGATCGTAGTGGATGACGTAGTCCGCCGAGGTCAGGTTGAGGCCCGTGCCGCCGGCCTTGAGGGAGATGAGGAAGATGGGGATGTTGGGCG
>JAUNSE010000465.1 GCA_030539415.1 Desulfovibrionaceae bacterium | reverse complement strand
TGCCGGCCGAAAACTTCGGCCAGATCTTCAGCGAGTGGCGCGAGGGCGACCCTCAGTGCGTGAAGAGGGACGGCACCCCCTTCAAGGGCAGGCGCTGCGCCGAAAAGGTGAACATGGAGTACCGCTACATGCAGTCCGACATGTACAACCTCTATCCGGCCATAGGCTCCGTCAACGCCATGCGCTCCAACTTCAACTTCCAGATGCTGGGCGACAGCGTCCCGTCCACCTTCGGCTCCTGCGAGATGAAGATTGACGGCCGCAGGGCCGAGCCTCCGGCCAGGGCGCGCGGCGCCATCGCCCGCACCTACAAGTACATGGCCGACGCCTACGGCCCCCGCTACAACCTGAGCCGCCAGCAGAGCCAGCTCATGGACGCCTGGGACAGAATGCATCCCGTGGACGCATGGGAGTGCACGCGCGCGAAGCGCATCGAGGCCCTGCAGGGCAATGCCAACCGCTTCGTGAAGGAGCCCTGCCAGGCCGCCGGCCTGTGGTAGGCCCGGGAAGCGCCGTTTCGGGCCTGCGGAAGGCCCTTTTTTGAAGAAATTTGACGAAATGGAAAATTTTTTCGCGCAAAGAGTTGACAGCATGGCCGAAGGAGCGTAGAACCCGCCTTGTTCAACGGGCCATTAGCTCAATTGGTAGAGCAGTTGACTCTTAATCAATTGGTTTGGAGTTCGAGTCTCCGATGGCCCACCAAAAACAAACAATGCCTCCGCTGAGTTCAGCGGGGGCTTTTTTGTTGCGGCAGCTGTTGTGCATTGTCATGCCTGCCGGCCCGGGAGGCGTTGAACGGGGCATGGCTTGGGCCCGTGCCAAAGTGCGTGAGAAAAACAGTGTCCGTCATGCGGAGTCTTTGCGGACGGACGGGAAGAGGGACCTGTCCCATGGAGCGGGGCGCCCGGGGGAGGGGCCGCCATGGCAAACGGCAGCCCGCGCGGCGCGAACGGAAGGGGGCTGGAATATTTTTGCTCCGCAATCCCGCGGAGATGGCGTTTTTTGTGCGGACGCTGCCGGGCGGCCTTCCTCCGTCATCTCCGGCCATTAGATTGGTTCAACCTTTTTTTTCGCCAAATAAGGCGCCCCGTATTGCCCAGAGCCGTGCAATGAGATAGTGTACAACCGCAGTTCCCTTTGGGCCCCCTGCAGGGCCGGGGAACCATGCCTTTTGCCGTCAGTCCGTCGTCACGCCGGGACAGGCATCGCGTGGACGGCGGTTCAACTTTATCGATAAAGGAGCACCGACATGAAAATTGTCCTGTTGGAAGGCCTGGGCGTCTCCGACCAGATCATCGCGTCTCATGTCAAGAAGCTGGAAGAGATGGGCCACACCTTCACGGCGTATGAAAAGAACACCGATGCCGCCGTGCAGGCCGAGCGCTGCAAGGACGCCGATGTCGTCATGATTGCCAACATGCCTCTGGCCAAGTCGGCCGTCGAGGGCGCCGAGAACCTGAAGTTCATCGACGTGGCCTTCACCGGCGTCGACCACATTCCCGTGGAGGCCGCCAAGGCCCGCGGCATCGCCGTCTCCAACGCCTCCGGCTACGCCTCCCAGGCCGTTGCCGAGCTGGCCATCTGCTTCATGATCGAGCTGCTGCGCAAGATCCCCCAGACCTCCGCCCAGTGCCGCGCCTCCGGCACCAAGGCCGGTCTCGAGTACCGCCTGCTCGCCGGCAAGACCGTCGGCATCGTGGGCTGCGGCGCCATCGGCAAGCGCACCGCCGCCCTGTGCAAGGCCTTCGGCGCCACGGTCATCGGCTACAACAGGAGCAAGGTCACCGATCCGTCCATCGACGAGCAGGTCTCTCTGGAAGAGCTGCTGTCCAGGGCCGATGTCGTCTCTCTGCACACCCCGCTGACCCCGCAGACCAAGGGCCTCATCGGCTCCAAAGAGCTCGGACAGATGAAGCCCACCGCCTACCTGCTCAACACCGCCCGCGGCGGCGTCATCGATCAGGATGCCCTGGCGGCCGCCCTGCACAAGGGCACCATCGCCGGCGCCGCTCTGGACGTCTTCTACGAAGAGCCCCCGCTGCCCGCCAACCATCCGCTGCTGAACACGCCCAACACCCTGGTGACCCCGCACATGGCCTATGACTCCGTCGAGTCCATGGAAGCCCGCTGCGAAATCGTCTTCAACAGCCTCTACTCCTGGCTCGGCGGCACCCAGCTGAACAAGATCTGCTAGCCGCCCGACGCGCCGCTTTTTGCGGAAAAAAGTCTGCATCC
>JAUNSE010000464.1 GCA_030539415.1 Desulfovibrionaceae bacterium | reverse complement strand
CGCCACGTGGGCTATCTGCTGCAGGACTACGCCCTCTTTCCCCATCTTTCCGCCCTCGACAACGTGGGCTTCGCCCTCTCCGGCCCCTTCGGCCGCCTGAGACCCGAGGCGAGGCAGCGGGCGCGCGAGCTGCTCGCGCGCCTGGAGGTGGACACTCTCTGGGACCGCCTGCCCGCCGAAATGTCCGGCGGTCAGCGCCAGCGCGTGGCCCTGGCCCGCGCCCTGGCCGCGGATCCGCGCATCCTCCTGCTGGACGAGCCCTTCTCGGCCCTGGATCCGCTGCTGCGCGTGCGCATGCGCACCGAGATCCGCGCCCTGCTGGAGGACTGGAACATTCCCATGGTCATCATCACCCACGATCCGGACGATGTGGAGGCCTTCGCGGACATGCTCGTCATGTTCTCGGAGGGCCGCACGCGCCAGTGCGTGGACTGGACCGGCCTGCGCGGCACGGGAGAGCGGAGCCGCCAGGCCCTGCTCGACCTGGTCCAGGGCATTCACGAGCGGGAGAGCGGGGAGGCCATGGCCATGGCGTGACGCCGGGCTAGTCTTCGGGCAGGCCCAGCACCGAGGCGAAGGGGCTGAAAAAGGCCTCGGCCTCGTCGCCGACAGAAAGGCCGAGCAGTTCCAGCTCGTCCGTGCTCAGTATCGAGCACAGGCTCGCTCCCTCGGCTACGTCGACCACCACCGACGATTCCACGGCCCCCCTGTTGATGGCGGACACCCTGCCGCGGAAGCGGTTGGTGCCGTCACAGCCGCCCCCCGGGCGCGCCAGCATCACGAAAGGCGCCTTGACCGTCGTGTTGAGGAGCTGGCCGGGATGTATGTTCAGGCGCTGCACGCTCTCGATGGTGATCAGGGTGTGCACCTTCATGCCCTGCAGGGTGGTGATTTCCACCAGCGCCGAGACGGGACCGGTTTCCAGCCTGGTCACGTTGCCGGTGAAGGCGTTGCGCGCGGAGGAGCGCTTGAGCGCCTCCTGGCGCAGATGGTTGTGGACGATGCGCCTCGCGTCGTCGTCCGTGAAGCTGATGAAGCCGGCCGCCTGCACCGGGGATCGCTGCCCCAGAAATTTCTGCACTATGTTCAGGGGGATGTTGGCCTGCAGAAGCTCGGTCGCCCGGGCCTGGCGCACCACCTGGGGCCCTATGGCCTCGGGAGGAAGGCCGCAGAGCTCGGACATGGCGTAGAAGCGCTTGCGCACGTAGCCCTGATCCATGCGCGTGATGCTGCCCCGAAGCGGCATCATGCGCGGCGAGTTCACCAGCGCGCTCACGGCCTTCATGGCCTTCTCCGGAATCTGCACCTCGCGTCCGCGCGGGCCGCCTATGCGGATCGTGCCGGTGGGATAGTCGAAATCCTTCAGGTCGTTGATCTGCAGCGCCTCGCTCAGGCGCAGGGCCCCGTGGCGGATGAGCAGAAAGACCAGCAGCAGCCGCTCGCGGCTGCGCAGCTGGGACTCGTTCGGGGCCGACCTGGTCCAGGTCTCCCAGGCCTCGGTCAGAATGTGCAGATCCTTGCTGGTCAGTTGCTTCATAGGTCTTCCTGAATGTTCGGGGGGACCGGCCCGGAGCGGACCGGAACAGCTGGGCGGCGCAGGCTTCGGACAGAGCCGCAAACCTTCTGTTTATCCTATAGCCTTCAACTAGTACAGAGTTTTCATCCTGCCGGAATTTGCTGAAAAATTTGCGTGACAGATTCCGGAGAGGATCCATGCGCACCCTTACGCCCCCCAGGGGCGGCCATCCCTTTCCAAGGAGCTTCAAAATGAAAGGACTGAAAAAAGCCTTCTGCCTCGCCGCCGCTGGCGCCCTGCTGACCGTTGCCGCCGCCGGCACCGCCTTCGCCGGCGAAATCTACGTCTCCGGCGCGGCCAGCCTGACCAACGCCTTCGACAAGATGAAGGAGGCCTTCGAGGCCAAGAATCCCGACATCAAGGTGCTGACCAACTACGCCGCCTCCAATCCGCTGCTGAAGCAGATGCAGGAAGGCGCCCCGGTCGACGTCTTCGCCTCCGCCGATCAGGCCACCATGGACAAGGCCCAGGCCGCCAAGCTCATCGACCCCGCCACCCGCAAGAACTTCGCCCTCAATGATCTCGTGCTGATCATCCCCTCCGACGGCAACGAGATGGTGAAGGACATCTTCGCCCTCGACACCGCCATGGTGAAGCGCATCGCCATCGGCAACCCCGACTCCGTGCCGGCCGGCCGCTACACCCGCGACGCCCTGAAGACCG
>JAUNSE010000463.1 GCA_030539415.1 Desulfovibrionaceae bacterium | reverse complement strand
GGCAAAATTTGTGTGATCGCGAGTCTATCCAACTCGTGTCCACACGCTCTAGCGGTGCAGGCGCAGCCAGAAGCAGAAGAGGGGCAGGGCAGCGGAAAGCAGGAGGAAGAGCAGCTGCCAGGGCAGGCGCATGAGGGATGGTTTGCGCACACTGGCGGCTGCCGCGCCAAGTCCCGCAAGCATGCCGCAGACAAGGCCGCAGACATGGGCGAGGTAGTCGGTGTTCTCCCCCTCCGTGCCGAGCATGGCCAGTATGGCCGCGCCGGCCGCGAGCGGCAGCATGGCCTTCGGCCGCGAGAAGAGGCTGACAAAGCCCGACAGGGCGCCCACGGCCGCGAAGAGCGCCGTGGAGAAGCCGATGCTGAGCACAAAGCCCTGGCGGACGACGGCGCAGACGACATTGCCCAGGGCGCCGGCCCAGACGATCAGGAAGAAGGCCAGGCCGAAGCCGGTCCAGGCGCCGAGCAGGCGGGCGAAAATGAAGGTGAAGGCGGCGTTGGCGACCAGATGGGCGATGTCCGCATGCAGGAAGAGGGCGGTGACGGCCCTGGACCATTCGTGAAAGAGCCGCATGCGCACGTTGTCCGCGCCGAGCAGCTCGGACCAGTCCGCGGCTTCGGCCGGAAAGCCCAGGGCGGGTGCCAGAGTGTGCAGCGGCGCCCAGTTCTGCAGGGCGTACACAAGAATGATCGGCACAATGATCAGCGACGCGAGCCAGGCCAGGGGCCGCTCGTCCGGCAGATGGCCGGTCCTTTTCGGCGCGATCTCCTCTTCGTCGTATTCGTACAGGTTGCGGCGCGCCTTTTTCTCCAGCAGGACGGGCACGCAGATCAGAGGCTCCCAGCCGCGAAAAAGGCGGTACGGGATGCGCAGGGCCTGCAGAACGTAGGGCCAGGTGTGCAGCCTTCGTCCCTGCAGCGGCTGGCTGGGCGGAAAGAGCGGCATCCAGAAGGGCGGAATGCGCCTCGGCAGCAGGCGGCATCTCCAGCGTTTTCCCGCAATCTTCAGGGAGAAAGTTCGTCCTCGGGACATCATCGGCATGGGGGAGCGCACCTGCTGAAGGGAAGAGGCAGCCGCGCGGATCGTGAGGCGCAGCCGATTTTGAAAGAAAAACAATTTGTTATGCAGAAGAATACGGTACCGGCCCGGACAAAGTCAAGACAGGAAACAGGCGCGCGGCCAGGTGCAGGACCCGGAGCGGGGGACTTGAAAGCCGGCCGCTCCCGGGGCTAGACTGTTGTCAGGAAGGCAGCCGGCGTGAGCCCCGAGCCGGAACAGGGGACGCAAGACCATTGTTCCCTGTCCCGCGCGGCATGGCGCATGCGCCTGAGATCTGCCTTTTCTCACGCAAATCCTGCCGGTTCCGGCCGGCGCCCGTCTGAAAAACCATTCCGCCTCGAAGCGGAAAGACAGGCTGCCGAAGGAGACGGGCAGGGATCCACCCCTCTGTGACGCGAACTGCAAGGATGGGAAACGTATGCCGCTTTTCATTGTGAAGAACAATATTGTGAAGATGGATGTCGATGCAATCGTCAAACCGGCCGACAGCACCCCGATCGGACAGGGCAGAACGGCGCTGCGCATCCATCACGCGGCCGGACCGGAGCTGACCGGGGCGTGCCTGATGCTCGGCAACTGGCCGGCCGGCGAGAGCCGGATGACCGAGGGCTTCCAGCTGCGCGCAAGGCACGTGGCCCACACCAGGGTGCCGGCATGGGACGGCGGCGGCGAGAACCGGTGGGAGCAGCTCGCCTCCTGCTACCGCACGGCTCTCGAGCTGGCCGACAGAGAGGGCTGCGAGAGCGTCGCGGTGCCGCTGCTGTCGGCCGAGCTGCCCGGCTGGCCGGCCGAGCGGGGCCTCAGGACCGCCATGGACACCATTGCCGCCTTCCTGAACGACCATGACATGACGGTCAGCCTGGTTGTGAAGGACAGGGAGTCCTTTCAGGTCGACAGCGGCCTTGCCGCCCGGCTCGGCAGGTTTGTGGCGGAAAATTACAGGCCCGATTCCCGGGGAATCAAGGATGTCATATACGACAGTCTGGATGAAGATGCTCCGCGTTCGCCCGGCTTTTTGGGAGTTGGAGCCGTCAATGCCGGCGTCTTCGGGCTCTTTCATAAAGGCAGGATTCTCGAAAAGCTTAGCAGCAAGCTGCAGGACAAGTTGGACGACAAGCTGAAGCATGCCGACGAGGGCTTTTCCGAAATGCTGCTGCGCAAGATCCGCGAGCAGGGCAGA
>JAUNSE010000028.1 GCA_030539415.1 Desulfovibrionaceae bacterium | reverse complement strand
GTCTTCGCCTGTCTTCCGCACGTTGTTTATGGTGTCCACGTCCCCGCCGTGACGGTCCTGGATCAGAAAATCAAGCCCGAACGATGTGACAAGGCTTCTGATGACAACGCGCTCGTACTGGTCAAAAATGCTGTTCATCACGGGCGCATCGCCCGCAAAGCGCACATTGCGGCCCGCGGCGCTGGCAAATGTCTCGCTCATGCGTCATATCCTCGCTGCAGTCTCATACGCCGGTGCCGGATATCTGGATGTTTCTGGGACTGGGGAGGCACAGGCACAGTCAGGGTGCAGGAAAACGGCGGCACGGTCAAGCCGAAGCGGCGGATGATACATTCAGGAATCCGTCATATTGCCGGCAGACTGAAGCATCCGGGACTGGCGGCAGACATCTGTAAAAATAATCGGGCTGCCTTCGCCAGAGCGAAGACAGCCCGTGATGTTCCGGATGCTCATGTGCTCCCAATGTCCGGAACCGGCTCCTCCCGCATCAAGCGCTTCCGGCCGGTCGGGAAGCGTTCCCTTATGCGGGTCGGGCCGGAGCAGGAGGGGTGGCCATGCAGCCCGGCACGACCGCCTCCTGCCTGATGGCTGCTGAATCCCGGCTTCTATCTGAAGAGAATCTTGGCCAGCGGCATGCCTATGCAGATGACGACCAACAGCACGGCCGTGGAGGCCATGACGCTGTACTTGGCGATATCCTTGACGGCAATCCACTTTGTCTGGCCGTACAGCAGGGCGGCAAAGGGGGATGCCGCCGGAGTGCAGGCCGCGATAAGCACGCAGTAGATGAAGCAGGCCATCATCGGGCCCGGGACATAGCCGAACGCCGCCGCGATGGCGAGGATGACCGGTGTCAGGATGAGGCCCAGCACGACGGAGTTGCAGAAATTGGTCAGCACGATGCCGATGACGGACAGGCCGACAATCAGCATCGAGAAGCTCAGGCCGTTCAGCATGTCGCGCAGGGCGTATTCCATGATCAGCCGCACATTGGTGCTCGGCTCGGTCATGAGACCGCCCAGCAGCATGGCGATGGCAATGAGGAAGAAGACCTTCCAGGGATAGTTGGCGTTCGAAACGGCCACATCGACTGCCGGGCGGCCCCTGAAGGTGATGCCGCTGATGGCCAGCACGGCGAGGATGGCGCCGGCCATCATGTTCTTGTGGATGTAGCGGCCGATCTCGCTCTCGGGGCCGAGAATGGAGGGCAGCATGAGCCACAGGGCGTAGCCGATGAAGGTTATCAGCACCGTCTTCTGGGTGAAGTTCATCGGCGGCAGGGGCTCTCTGTTGATCTTCTCGAGATCGAGCCTGGCCAGCGGGGAGGCGTCCGCGCGGACCACGAAGCGCAGCAGCAGAATCAGCACGCAGATGTTCGTCAGCGAAATGATCTGCGAGAAGAGGAAGTAGCTCACGGTGTCCAGAGGCTGGAAATTGCCGCCGGGAGCGGCGGCCAGGCTCTGCAGGTTGGTCAGCAGCAGCCACGCTCCGCCCTTGACCGGGTCCGAGGCGAAGGACATCAGGGCCATGAGGCAGACATAGACCACCATGACCGAGACGTACTTGTCCCCTCTCTTGAAGCCGGCCTGCTCGAAGAGGGAGAAGAGCACGGGCCACATGAGGAAGACGGACGTTGTCTGGTCAAAGAAGGCGACGATATAGGTCGTCACCATGATGGTCGCGGTGAAGACCCAGGGCCGTCCCTGAATGAACCTGCGGCGCATCAGGTAGCTGGCAATCCACTTCGCCAGTCCGCTGTAGATGATGGAGGCGGCAAAGATGAAGAGTATCAGCATCATGCCGACCATGGGATTGCCGAAGAACATGCCCAGCACCTTGCCGGCGGGGGCGACATTGCCGAAGATCAGGGCCGCAAGCCCCAGAAAGCCCGGCCACCATGTGTCGACAAAGGTCCACAGATAGATGACGCCCAGGAAAATCATGGTGACAACCATGCCCATGTGCGTGACCGATATCAGAAGGCCGCCGTCCACCTGGGGGAAGCCCATGGCGAGCAGTTTCTCGCTGGGCTCCACCACCCTGCTGAATGCGGGCAGAAAATGCCCGGAGAACATGATGACGACGCCGACAACTATGTGCACGGCCCTGACAATGCTGAATTTTCCGCTCTCTTGCTTGTCCATTTGTCCCTTCCTGGCCTGGTGATTGGTACGATTCGGGCAGTTCGCCGCATGTACCCCAGAGTAGCAGAGACAGGGCTTTGTTCTTATGCCATGGGCATATTTTTTGTGCTAAATTTCACTTTCGTCCCCGCTCCCGCGCCGGTAGCTCATGGGCGTCTCGCCGGACACCAGTTTCCACAGCCTGTCCAGGTCGGTGACCTCTATCTTTCGACCCTGCCGGACAATGATCCCCTGTTCCTTCAGAATTCTGAAGACCTTGAACACTGTCACACTGTGAATGGACAGCTGATTCGCGATGTCGGTGTAGGTGATTCCGGCCTTCATGAGATGCGGCTTTTCCCTGCTGACGTTTTCATAGACATAGCGGCTGACCCGCTGCGCGATGGACTTCAGTTTCGTGCTGCTCGACGTCGTCACGACACTTTTCAGGCTGTAGACGAGAGACTGCACGAGCAGAAAGTTTATCTCCCTGACATTGCTGTCAAACGCTCTGATGAACGCATCTTCCTCAAGATAGAGCAGCTCGCAGTTCGTCCTTGCCCGGATGGTGAAGCTCTCCCTCTTCAGTATGGCCTTCTCATAGGTTCCGATCTTGAAGAAGCCGTCGATTGCCGGCCAGAAATTCATCATCATTCCCGGCGTGAAATAGATCAGATTGTTCTCGCTGTTGTTGCTGTCGCTGCTGCACAGATAGCAGTTTCCCCTGACAAGGATGTACACTCTGTTGTCGCTTATGATGCTGCCCCGCTTCAGGAGCATTCTCTTCCAGCCCATCTCCTTCAGAACAGGCATGTATTCAAGAAGATAACTGTATATGCTTATTTGTGTTTCCATAGTCAGACACCCTGCATGAGAGAGCCGTCTCCGCATGCCGCACATCCCGCGGGACCGGCAGCCGCGTGCCTGCCCGCAGAACTTGTGCATTTTTTCCTGAAGCAGACCGTCTTTCCCCAGCCCGGTATTCAGGCGAATTTAAGCGGATAAAGTGTTTTCCTTTTCTGACCCAAAGCGGACGAAAACATTGTTGCATAGACAACATCTCCTCCGCAATTCCCTCCCGGGCAGACGGTTCCAGGCTGTTTTCCCCCGTGCGCGGCCCGTTGGAGGGCGGCATTCCACACTGTCCTTTTCGTCCAGACGAGCATGTTCCTGCCGGGAGTTCTGTCCGTTCACGCTCCATGAATGCGCATCCGTCACTCCGCATCGGCGGTGCCGTTTGCAGTTTTTTCTGACAGCCAGGCAACTGCATGCGGACAGGGCGTATAAAAAAAGCGAAAAACATTCCGTGACAAATATTTTTTCATATTTTTTGACGGGTTGAAATGAAAAATGTGTTCAAAAACCGTCCATCTGCCCGACTGGGCCGCATGCCCCGAAAGGACGTCTCTTTGGCGGGCAAATCCCTCCCCTTTGCAAAAAACCGGCCCATGGGGCATACTGGCACTGTTCGGCGGGAAGCGGTTCCGGGGTGTCTATCCCGTCAACTTCTTTCCCCTTTCTTTTCTCCGAAGACCAGCAGCCGCGCTCCGCGCGCCGTTTCCAGGGAGCCCTTCCGCATGCCGCAGTACTACCCCGTCCTTCTGAGCCTGACCGGCCTTTCCTGCCTGGTGCTGGGCTTCGGGGAGGTGGGCCGCCGCAAGGTGGAGATGCTGCTGCCCGCCGAGCCGGCCAGCCTGCTCGTGCTCGATCCCTGCGATCCCTCGCCCGAGGGCGCGGCGCTTCTGGAAAGGGCCGCTGCGGCCGGCATTGTTGTCCGGCTCTCGAAGGAGCCCTTCGGCGAGGCGGCTCTTGAGGGCATGACCCTGGTCTTCACCTGCTCCGGCGACCATGAGCTCAACGCCCGTGTCGCGGCCCTCTGCCGCGAGCGGCGCATCCTGTGCAACTGCACCGACAACCCGCCCGCCGGCAGCTTTCACGTGCCGGTGGTGGTCAGGAATCACCCCCTGACGGCCACCCTGTCCACGGACAGGGCCTCTCCGGCCCTCTCCCGACGCTGGAAGGGCGAGCTTGCCGCCTTTCTCGCGCCGAAGGCGCCCCTGGCCGCCCTCATGGGCCGCCTGCGGCCCCTGGTGCTGGCTCTCGGCGCCCCCTCGGACGCCAACAGGGAGCTCTTCCGCCGCCTTGCCTCGCCCGAGCTGGAAAAGGCTCTGGCCAAAGGGGACGCGGAGCGCGCCGCAACTTTTCTGGAAACATATCTCCCCGAGGCGCTGCGGCCGGAAATACCGCGGCTCGTCGGCGAGTCATGCAGCGAGGTCAGCCTCAAATGACATCCATTCTCACGCCCGCGTCCTCCACGCTCCTGACCCTGGCGCTCTACGCCTTTGCCGGGGTGGCCGGCATGGCGGGCATGGTTCTGAAAAAGCCCGGCATCCGCCTTGTGGCCGCCTGCGTGGCCGCCGTGGGCTTCATCCTGCAGACGGTCATCCTCTTCATGGGCTTTCACGCCCAGACCGCCGGCGGTCTCTCCATCGGCGCGTACATGCAGATGCTCGCCTGGTTCCTGATGCTCTGCGGCATCGTGATGTGGGTCGTTGTCCGCCAGGAGGCGCCCATACTCTTCGGCGCCCTGCTCTCCCTGCTGCTCTACGGGGTTTCGGCGCGCTCGCTCGAGACCGTGGTGCATGTGCCGGCCTCCCTGCACGCCCCCTTCTACGCCCTGCACATCGGCGCCCTCTACATCTCGCTGGCGCTGATAGCCATCTCCTTCGCGGCCGGTCTGCTCTTCCTCTATCTTGACCGGCGCATCAAGAGCAAGAAGTCCATACCGGCCTTCATCGCCGACATTCCGGCCCTGAACATTCTGGACAGAATCAACTTCGTGGGCACGATTGCGGGCTTTCCGCTCTTCACCATAGGCATCGTCTGCGGCCTCTTCTACGCGAAGCCCGTCTACGGCAGCGCGATGACAGGCGATCCCAAGGAGATCATCAGCATCGTCATCTGGGCCTGCTTCGGCTGGCTCTTCTACAACCGCGTCAGCCAGGGCTGGTACGGCCGCAAGCCGGCAAGGCTCATGGTGGCCGTCTTCTGCCTCTCCGTCTTCTCCATCGTCGTGGTCAACCTCTTCATGAACAGCCACCACGCCTTTGTAAGGATCTGAACATGGACTGCAACATCACTCTTGTCGGTTTGAATCACCGCACGGCCGCCGTGGATGTGCGCGAGCGCTTCGCGCTTGCCCATCAGACAGATCCGGACAACTGGGCCCTGCCCGTGGGCGGAGCCGTGCACGAGGCCCTCATCCTCTCCACCTGCAACCGCGTGGAGCTGCTGGCCATGGGCACCGGCGACGTGCGCGCCCAGATGCTCGGGGCCTGGGCCCGCGCCCGCAACGCGAAGCCGGAGGATCTGGAGCCCTACGTCTACACCTATCACAACGACGACGCCGTGCGGCACCTCTTCTCCGTGGCCTCCAGCCTGGATTCCATGGTGCTGGGCGAGCCGCAGATTCTGGGCCAGCTCAAGGCCGCCTACCGCAAGGCCTCGGAGAGCCACGCCACCGGCGTCATCCTGAACCATCTGCTGCACAAGGCCTTCTCGGTGGCCAAGCGCGTGCGCTCCGAAACGGCCGTTGCCTCCAGCGCCGTGTCCATCAGCTACGCGGCCGTGGAGCTCGCCAAGCGCATCTTCGGCACGATGAACAACCACAAGGCCCTGCTCATCGGCGCCGGCGAAATGGCCGAGCTTGCCGCCACCCACCTCATGCAGAACGGCATAGCCGAAATCCTGGTCGCCAACCGCACCCTCTCGCGCGCCGAGGAGCTGGCCCGCTTCTACCGCGGCCGCGCCGTGCCCTTCGCGGACTTCCCGAAGGCACTGGCAGAGGTGGACATCGTCATCACCTCAACCGGCTCCACGGATCCCATCATCCACGCGAAGGACCTGAAGAGCGTGCTCAAGGCCCGCCGCAACAGGCCCATGTTCTTCATCGACATCGCCGTGCCCAGAGACGTGGATCCCGACGTCAACGGCCTGGACAACATCTATCTCTACGATATCGACGATCTGCGCGAGGTCGTGGAGGAGAACAGGGCCAGCCGCCGCGGCGAGGCCATCAAGGCCGAGGGCATCGTGGAGGAGGAGATGGTCTCCTTCCGCGACTGGATGGAGCGCCTGGACGTGCAGCCGACCATCAAGCAGCTGGTGCACATGAATCAGGACGCCATCGACGACGAGGTGGCCCGCACCATGCGCAGGCTGGGCTCGAGCGACGAGGAGCTCAGGAAGGCTCTGGAGTCCATGGGCCAGGCCCTGGCCAAGAAGTTCCTGCACGCCCCCATCACCTATCTGAAGGAGGGCGACCGCGCCTCGCACAGCCGCCGCATCCTGACGGTCAAGGAAGTCTTCAATCTGGACGGGCACTGTCCGAGCCGCCTGGCCGCCCAGTCCGCCCAGACCGCGAAGGAAGGCGCGGACGAGGCCGAGCCGGCCGACCCCGCCCCCGGCAGGTCCTGTCCCGGCGCGGCCGGGGCCGCTTCCGCGAAGAAATGTCCCTTCTCCCGCTTCAAGGCCATGGGCCGCGAGGATGACGGAGACAAGAAGGAGTCCGGGGAGGGCATGCCGTGCGTGAGTACGTCCTGACAGACTTTTCCGCGGCCGCCCGCGAAAAGCTCGAGAACTTTCTGAAGGAGATGGGCTGGTCCGCCGGTCTGGACGACCTGTACTGGCTGCCCGTGCCGCCGGAGGCCCTGTCCGAACTGCAGCGGGCGCACGCGGACTGCCGCCCGCATGTGACCGCCCTGGAGCTCACCGGGGACGGCGTGCGCATGGAACTGCTCGTGCGCGCGAGAAACAATCTGCGCTGCGACTGCATCGCCTACGCCACCCCCGAACAGGCCGTGAAGATCATCGGCTGCCTGCACGACATTCTGGCAAGCCTCGACATCGACTGCTGACAACGCGTGCCGGCGCGGGCCCCCTCATGGTCCGCCCGGCGCGCCTTTCTCTATTCCGGCGTCCGCCCCCGGGACCTTTCCATCAGCCTTTTGCCGCCCGGAGCGGCCAGATGCGTACAGTCAGCTATTTCGGACATCAGTTCCTTCTCGTGACGCTTGCCGTCCTTGTCGGCTATGCGGCGCTTGTCGCGGCCTACAGTCTGCCTGTCGGCATGATGGCCCCGCACATGGCCGCCTCGGTCCGCCATTTCGGGGACCTCTATCCGCAGCCTGTCACCGGCTCGGGCCAGCTGGACCTCTTCTCGGACTCGGTGATGCTGCTCACCTCGGCGCATCCGAACAGAGGTCCCGCGTACAGGGACGCCCTGCTGGGGGAACGGTACCACAAGGGGGACTCGCCGGACTCCAGGGAGACGATGCGGGATGTCTACGGCGAAGGCGCGAAACCCCTCCCCGACGGGGTGAGGGACATCGGCTACGGACGCTACTGGCACGGCTACACCGTGCTTCTGAAGCCGCTCCTCTGCCTGACGGACTACGGCACCATCAGGGCGCTCAACATGTTCCTGCAGTGCGCCCTCTTCGCCTGCGTTCTTCTGCTCTGCGCCAGGCGCGGAGAGCGGCCCCTCGGCCTTGCCGCGACCTTCTTCTGGCTGGCCGCCAATCCCCTCGCCACCATGCTCTGCCTGCAGTTCAGCGCCGTGACTGTCATCACCCTGCTCGGCATGGCCTGCATGCTCCTGAAAAAAGACGATTTCGCCGCAAGCGAATTTGCCGCGGCCCGCTGCTTCACGCTCACAGGCATCGCCATCGCCTATTTCGACCTCCTCTCCTTTCCGCTGCTCTCGCTGGGCCTGCCCCTGCTCTTCCACTTCCACCTGCTGGACAAGAGCCGCCTTCCGCTGACGGCCCTGCTGCGCAGGCTGGTGCTCTGCGGCCTCTCCTGGCTCACCGGCTACGCCGGCATGTGGCTCGGCAAATGGATCCTGGCCTGGCTCATTGCCGACCCGGCCATCTTCGACAATGTCATCGCCGTGATGCTCTTCCGCACCGGGCACAGCGTTGCCGGACACGAGTTCACCTTCGCGGACATTCTGCTGCGCCAGTTCGGCGCGGCCGGCTGGCCCGTGCTCGCCCTCTTCGCCCTCGCCATGGCCGGCTCGGTTTTCCTCGTCAGGCGGCAGGGCGGCTTCGCTCCGGACATGAAGGCCCTGACGCCCTGCCTTCTGCTCACCGTCATGCCTTTTGTCTGGTACGCGGTCATGGAGAACCACTCCTACGTGCACTTCTGGTTCACCTACCGCAATCTCGCCATTGCCGGCTGCGGCCTGCTGCTTCTGCTCTTCGGGGCCGCGAAAAAGTCCGGCCTCTCTTCGGCTGCGGCCGGGCCGGCTGACAGAATCCATGCGGCGGGCTCCAGGGGAGCCGGACAATGAAGCAGCCCCTCCGCCCTCTTGATGCCTCTCCGGAGCGGGAGACTCCGCCCCCCGCTCCGGGACCGGAGGATCTGCCCGCCTCCTTCCCGACGCTCGGCACGGCGCCGGCAAAGGCCGCCCGTCTGGCCATAGCGTTGGAGAAGCAGCTGCGCGCTCTGGGCGTGCGGGAGGGGGACTGCCTGCTCTGCGCTGTCTCCGGCGGCGCCGACTCCACCGCCCTGGCCTGCCTCATGGCCCTGGTCGCCCCGCGTCTGCGCCTGCGCGCGCCCCTTGTCACCTGCGATCACGGCCTGCGTCCGGAGTCAGCCGCCGAGGCGGACTTTGTGGAAGCTCTGGGCCGTCTGCTGGGACTTGCTGTCATCCGCCTCACCCTGGCTCTGGACAGGGCGGGAACCGGCCTTGAGGAGCGGGCGCGCTCTGCCCGCTATGAGGCCATGGCCCGCGTCATGGAGGAGCAGGGCGCGCAGTGGCTTGTCACGGCCCATCACGCGGGCGATCTGCGCGAGGACATGGTGCTGCGCCTTCTGCGCGGCACGGGATGGCCCGGACTTGGCGGCATGGAGGCAGGAGATGCCGAACGGCGCCTGCTCCGCCCCCTGCTCGATGTCGAGCCGTCCCTTTTGCGCGAGGTGCTGGCCGAGCTCGGCATTCCGCACTGCGAGGACGCGAGCAATCTGGACACGAAGTTCGCCCGCAACCGCATCCGCCACGAAATTCTGCCGGTACTCGAGCGGGAGAATCCCCGCCTCGACCGCGCGCTCATGGACCTGGCCAGGCTCGCCAGAGTGGACGCGGCCTTCTTCGCGGCCGAAACCGAAAAGGCCATGGCCCGCTGCCGCCGCTTCGAGTCCGACGGCCGCCCGGCCCTCTTCGCGCCCATGGCCGTGCTTTGCGAACTTCCTTCTGCCGTGCGCCTGCGCCTCTACATGGCCCTTGTGCGCGCCCTCGTGCGCGACGGGGCGAAGGGACAGGCCAGAGCGGAAACACTGTACCGCCTGGACATGGCTCTCGCCGCCCGGTCCTGGCCCGGCCGCTATCAGCTGCCCGGCGGTCTGGTCTTCACTCTGGAGAGAAAGGGCCTGACGCTTGCCTGCCCCCGGAGCCAGGACAGGCAGGACTGAGACAGGATCAGGCCGGCAGGGACGGCGAAAGAACGGAAAAGAGGCGCGCAGACGATTCTTCACCGCCTCCGCGCCCCGCATATTCCCTTGCGGCCGACCCTGACGGGCCAGCCGATGTTCTGTCTTTTTCCGGTCCCGCTGCGGGCCTAGACCATGTCGCTCATGGTGTAGAGCTTGCCGGCCCCCTGGCCGTCCAGCCACTGGGCGGCGCGCAGGGCGCCCTGGGCGAAGTTGGCCCTGGATTCGGCCCTGTGGGTGACCTCGATGCATTCGCCGGGGCCCATGAAGTAGACCGTGTGCACGCCGACCACATCGCCGCCGCGCACGGCCATGACGCCGATCTCCTCCTTGGGACGGGGGCCGACCAGGCCGTTGCGGGCGCTGTTGCGCACATCGGCCAGGTCCCAGCCCCTGGCTTCGGCCACGCATTCGCCGAGGCGCAGGGCCGTGCCGCTGGGGCTGTCCTTCTTCTTGTTGTGGTGAATCTCGACGATGTCCACATCGTAGTCCGAACCGAGGCTCTTGGTCAGTATGGGCAGAATCTTCTGCAGCACGCTGACACCCACGCTCATGTTCGGGGACCAGAAGATGCGCGTCTTTTTCGCATAGCCGCGCAGAATCTCCACCTGGTCCGCGTCGAAGCCGGTGGTGCCGATGACCAGGGCCACGCCGCGGTCGGCGGCCACTTCGGCCGAATGCAGGCTGGATTCGGGGCTGGAGAAGTCCACCACCACGGAATTGGCCGGGCAGGCCGACACCACGGACTCAAGGTCGTCGGAGACCACGCAGTCCACGGGAACCACGGTGGGCTGATATTCTGTGCGCTCGACCATGCCGGCCATGTCCAGCTCGGGGCTGTCCAGCACCAGGTTGCAGATGGTCTTGCCCATGCGCCCGCCGGCGCCCACGACGATAATCGGTAAACCCATTATATGTTCCTCCTTGGGAAGCGGAAGGTATACAGCACTCTTCGCGCGGACGCAAAGCATCCTGACGATGCCGGTCCGCCGGATTTTCCCATCCGGCCCCGCCGGCCCGCACTCCCGCGGGTCCGGCTGCCGGAAAACGGAATCAGTCGCCGAGCAGGGCCATGAAGCCTGCCTCGTCCAGCACCCTGACGCCCAGGCTGTTCGCCTTGTCGAGCTTGGAGCCGGGCTTGTCGCCGGCCACAAGGTAGTCCAGCTTCTTCGAGACCGAGCTCACGGTCACGGCGCCGGCCTGCTCTGCCAGGCGCTGGGCCTCGCTTCTGGACATGGAGAGCGTGCCGGTGAAGAGCACGCGCTTGCCCTGCAGCGGGCCTGCCGGCTTTGAGGCAGACTCCGGATCCGCGGGTGCTGCCGAGGGCCAGAGCCCCAGCTCGCGGAAGCGCTCCAGCATCTGCCTGTTGGCATGGCCGGCAAAGAAATTGTGTATGGACTCGGCCATCTTGGGACCTATGCCGGGCAGTTCGGTCAGCTCCTCCACCGTCGCCTGCGCCAGCCGGTCCATGTCCGTGTAGCGACCGGCCAGCAGGCGCGCGGCCTGCTCGCCCACATGATGGATGCCCAGAGCGCTCACGAGCTTCGCCAGCGTCGCCCGCTCCCGCGCCGTTTCCAGCGCGTCCACGAAGTTGGCGGCCAGCTGCTCGCCCATGCGCTCGTAGCCCAGCAGCTCCTGCGCCCTCAGGGTGAAGAGGTCCGCCGGAGTCTGCACGCGGCCGGAGGAGACCAGCTGCTCTATCCACTGGCTGCCTATGCCCTGGATGTCCAGGCCGGACTTGGAGACAAAATGCATGATGGAGCGCAGGCGCACGGCCGGGCAGGCCAGGTTGTCGCAGGTCCAGGCCGCCTGGCCCTCCTCGCGGTGCACCTCCTCGCCGCAGGCCGGGCAGGTCTTCGGGAAGACCCAGGGCACGGAGTCCGCCGGGCGCTTCTCCGCCACCACGCGCACGATTTCGGGAATGACGTCGCCCGCGCGCTGCACCACGACGGTGTCGCCGATGCGCACGTCCTTGGCCTTCACCTCGTCCTCGTTGTGCAGTGTGGCGCTCGACACGGTGACGCCGCCCACCTGCACGGGGACAAGCTTCGCCACCGGCGTCAGCACGCCGGTGCGGCCCACCTGCACCTCGATGGCCTGCAGGATGGTTTCGGCCTGCTCGGCCGGGAACTTGAAGGCCACGGCAAAGCGCGGCGCCCTGGCCGTGAAGCCCAGGGCCCGCTGGGCCTCGAGGTCGTCCATCTTGGCCACGGCCCCGTCAATCTGCATGGCATAGCCCTCGCGGCCCAGGCGCACGCTCTCGACATAGGCCTCGACCTCCTCCATGCCGGAGCAGATCCTTCCGCCCGGAGGAGTGTCGAAGCCGTACTCGCGGATTTTCGCCATGAAGGCGCTGTGCGTTTCGGGCGCCGGCACCTCGCCCCAGACCGCCGCGCCGAAGCTGTAGCCCAGGAAGGTCAGCGGCATCTTTCTGGCCTGGGCCGTGTCCAGCTGGCGCAGGCTGCCGGCCGCCGCGTTGCGGGGATTGGCGAAGAGCTTCTGCCCCAGGGCCTCGCGCTTCCTGTTCACCTCGGCGAAGCTCTCCTTGTAGATGACCACCTCGCCGCGCACCTCGAGGCGCTCCGGGAAGGGCCCGTCGCCGGCGAGCTTCAGGGGGATGTTGCGGATGGTGCGGGCCTGCTCCAGCACGACCTCTCCCTCCTCTCCGTCGCCGCGGGTGATGGCGTCCGCGAGCAGGCCGTTCTCGTAGACCAGCTCCAGGGCCAGGCCGTCCATCTTGGGATCGCACCAGAAGACCATGGGCGCTTCGGGCAGGGCGCGCTGCATGCGCTGCGCGAAGTCCCGCCACTCTTCGGTGCTGAAGACGTCCTCGAGGCCGTACATGCGCTCCCTGTGCCTGCGGGTCGCAAGCCCCGGCAGAAGGCCGCCGCCCACGCGCAGGGTCGGCGAATGGGGCGAGCGGAACTGCGGGTACTCGCGCTCCAGCTTCGTCAGCTCGGCGAACATCGCGTCGTAGGCCTCGTCGGAAATTTCCGGAGCGTCCAGCGTGTGGTAGAGGCGGTTGTGATGCTCGAGCTCGCGCACCAGCGCGTTCATGCGCTCGAGTATGGCGTCCATCTGCCCGGGGCGGGCGTCTCTCAGGGCTGCCGCGCGCAGGAGCGCGTCCGAATAGTCCTTCGGCACAAACATGCGGTCTTTCTCCTTTGGGCCCGTGGGGCCGGCCGCGGCCTTCTGCCGCGGTCAGTAAATTGGATGGACGCATCCTAACTGAAGCCCGCGTGCCAGGCAACAAGAGACCTTTTCCCTGTCCATCTCTCCGTCATCTTTCATCTTTCACGCGC
>JAUNSE010000462.1 GCA_030539415.1 Desulfovibrionaceae bacterium | reverse complement strand
TCGATGCCTGCCTCATTGTGGACGACCATGTGGATATCGCCATGCTGTGCGGGGCCGACGGCGTGCATGTGGGGCAGGAGGACATTCCTCTGGCCGATGTGCGCGCACTGGTCGGCACATCCATGTGCATAGGTGTCTCCACGCACAGGCCCGAGCACGCGCTCGCGGCCCAGAAGGGAGGCGCCGACTACATCGGAGTCGGTCCGATCTATGCCACGAAGACCAAGGCGGATGTGTGCGAGGCCGTCGGTCTCTCCTATCTTGACTGGGTGCGGGACAACATTTCCATCCCCTATGTCTGCATAGGCGGCATCAAGGCGCACAATATTCATGAAGTCGCCGCTCACGGCGGCAGATGCTGCGCACTGGTTTCCGAATTTGTTTCCGCCGATGACATCGGCGCGGCCGTGGAAAAGGTGCGCAGGGCGATGCACGGCTAGCCGGGCGGAAAGGCTCTTTCAGACGCGGTCAGCTGCTGTGTCTGCTGTCCCCTGTCCCGCCGGTGCGTGTTTGCGGGACAGGGGACGCTGCCTGCCGCCTGCCTCGGGAGCGGCAGAAGGGCGCATTCATGCATGAAGCAGATTGTCCAGCGTGACGGCGATGTCACCGGGGAGAGCCAGTGACCTGTCCACGATGCTGCCGCAGATGCTGATTTCATGCGGCAGGTTGAGCGTTATATATGATGCCCTGGGGAGTCGGGTGCAAAGGCGCATCATTGGTGCCTTGATAAGCTGGTTGCGGCTGCCTATGCCCAGATCCAGCATGACAAGGCGTGAATTTCCGTATCGCTCCACGAATTCGGCAAGTTCCGCGCTCCTGTCGGCAATCGGGGCGCCGGCAAGCCAGAGTTCGAATGTCCCTTCGATTTCAAACACCCGTTCCGGCGCGAAGCCCGAAAGCTCCAGATGCGTGTCTCCATTCGAGGTGACGACAAAATATTCCTTTCGTCCCACCAGGCCGAGCAGATCGGTCATGACACGGGTCGGCCGGTAGTTCCGGACCCAAAGCTGCACAAGACGCTTGAGGAAGGCCTTTCCCGCGGCGGCATCGGAATATCGGTGAAAGCATCCCTCCAGCACGCTGCGGATTCCGTAAGCGCTCCGGAAGTCGCCGAACTGCTGCCGGAACATTTCGTTGTCCGCAAAGATGTTGTAGCCCTCTGCGATGGACAGGCCGTTGCTTGCGCCGATAAGCAGCGCATCGCTTTCGGCGATCGTCTCGCGGGCCTTTGTCAGAATGTCTCTCATGTCAGTACGCCCTGCTCGGATTGAACACTGAGGCTTCCCTTGCCAGATGGGCCGTATCCTGCCCGAGCATGGTCCTGAAGGTGAAGCGGATATCCTCGTCAACGGGAATGCTCCTGTCCGCTATCTCGTCAGGCACAAACGCGTGCCTCGGGTTGACGGGGGCATAGATGGCGTTGGGCAGCTGGCAGACCATGTCCATGAACGGCTCCTTGATGAACATGGGCGTCATCAGTCCCACGCCAAGCTCAAGAAACAGCATCCTGTCATTTATGCGGCTGCGAATGTACCGGATATAGCGGCTGTATTCCTCTCTGTATTCCCGGCCCTGCAGAAATTCGGGCGATCTGACCCACGGAACCATCTCTCCTCCGCAGACGGGACATCTGGGAAAGCATTCTGCGGGGAGAGCGTCATTTTCAATGTTTGAAACAAGTTAGCCGAGCTGTTCGTGATTGGGGTAGACGGCATCATGGCAGCGCCGCCCGCACTGGAAGTACCGCCAGTCTCCCTGAAGACGCGTGATGCGCTCTGCCGGGAAAACACGATAAAACTGCGCGTCCTGATTGGTTGTGACGATGTAACAGTCCTTGCCGTCAAGCAGTCTGGCCAGATTGACATAGGTTTCCCCAGTGTCGCAGTCCTGGACATACCTGATGGTTCTGAGGACAAGAGCCCACCATTCGCCCCTGCTCATCCGCCTTTCGTACAGGCCGTCGAACATGGAGTGGAAGCCGTACTTGTCCGCCAGACCGCCGGCAATGGAGCGGAAGACGCTGTCGTCCTGATAGTAGAATCTGAAACCCGAGGCTGCGGACATGCCCGAGGCTCCGCCGACCACGACGGCGTCAGCGGATTCGATGCTGTCGCGCAGCTGTATGATTCTTTCTTTTTGGCTCTGTTGAACTAAAATGTTGATTTTGGGAGGTGATCGCCATAGGCTGTCCGTAAGGAGGCGGCGCTATGGCGAAACTCTCGAAATTTGAAGTGGTGGAAG
>JAUNSE010000461.1:357-2246 GCA_030539415.1 Desulfovibrionaceae bacterium | reverse complement strand
CCCCCAAGCCGGCGACTCCTGCCGCACCCAAAGCTCCGGCTCCCAAGCCGACAGCTCCGGCGGCACCCAAGGCTCCCGCCTCTTCGGTTCCAGCCAGAGCCGGTACCGCTCCTGAGAAGAGGGCTGACACCAGTCCTTCTGCCACTCCTGACGCCGGCTCGGCAGCGCCTGCCGCCCGCGGCAGGACTGTCATCCCCCAGGTCATTCCGGACATGGTCCTGAACGCACGTCCCGTGGCGGCCGCCATCGGCAATGTCACAAGCCGCCTGTCGGGACGCATGAAGGCGCTCATTGCGGCGGTGCTTCTGCCTGCCATGCTTGCTCTGCTCTATTTCGGCCTGTGGGCCTCGCCCATGTACATTTCCGAAGCCCGCTTTGCCGTGCGCAGCGCCGAGAGCGGCGGTGCGGGAAGCGGTCTTGCCGCCCTGCTTCTGCCGACAGGCTCCTCAGTCGGGGCAGATGCCCAGATCGTGGCCGAATACATCCAGTCTCCGGACATCATGGAAGCCATTGACGAGGAAATGCATATCATCAGCCATTTCTCCAGTCATGACCACGATATCATCAGCCGTCTGGCCTCGGACGCCACGCGCGACGACCGCCTGGACTACTGGCAGTGGGCCGTCAAGCCTGCCTACGACCCGGAAACAGGCATTATCGCTCTGACTGTCAAGGCGTACGACCCGGCTACCTCCAAGAAACTGGCCGAGTCCATCCTCAGCAAGAGCGAGGCGCTGGTCAACGCCATGAGTCACCGCGCCCAGGATGATGCCATCACTCTGGCCATGGGCGAGGTCAAAACAGCGGAGAATCGCGTGCGCAAGGCGCAGGAAGCAATGCGCAGCTTCCGGGACCGCAGCGGCATGCTCGACCCGGCAAGCACCGCCGGCGGCCTGCAGACCCTGGTCAGCTCTCTCGAGGCCGAAGTGGCCAAGACCCGCGCCGAGATAGCCGAAGCCTCCACCTACATGAGCAGGAACGCTCCGACCTTGGTGGGACTGCGCGCACGGCTGGCCGCTGTGGAAAAGCAGCTGGCCGCCGAAAAGCTGCGCCTTGCCGGCGAGTCCGGCAAGTCCGGCAGCCTCACCTCCTATGCCGGCGAGTACGAGGGGCTGGCCACCGAGAGCGAATTCGCCCGTCAGCAGCTTGTCTCCGCCATGGCCTCGCTGGAGGCGGCGCGCATCAAGGCCGAAGCCAAGTCCCGGTACGTGGTGGCCTTCCAGCTGCCGGCTCTGGCCGACGAATCGCTCTATCCAAGACCCTTCCTCTTTTCTGCCTATGTGCTGCTTGGCGCTCTGGTGCTGGCAGGCCTGTTCTCCCTGATTATTGCCGCCATACGTGAACATGCGGGGTTCTGACATGTCCAAACATATTCTCCTCACGGCCGCGCTTGTTCCGGCCCTTGTCCTTCTGCCGCAGCTCCCCGCTGTCCACGCAGCCGGCCCGCAGAACAGCAGCGGCGCCGGCTACGGCCGCGCCCTGGGTCCCTCCGGTAATCCAAGTCCTGCCGGAGCCGGCGGCATCCAGGGCATGCCCTCCACGCAGCCGCCCAGCTACCTGCCGGCCGGCTATCAGCGCGAGGCCATTTACCAGCAGCAGATGTACGGACAGCCCGCCTCCATGCAGCAGGGACAGAACTCCCTGGCCGGTCTGCCAGCCTGGGCGCAGGACAGATACCGCGGGGACATGACCACCGGCCTTCTGCCCTATGGAGCCAATCTCTTCCGCGGCAACTTTGCCGGCACCTATGGCAGCGGCATGAACGAGGAGTATGTCATTCTCCCGGGTGACCGCATCACCGTGCGTGTCTGGGGCGCACGCAGCTACGACGATGTGCTCTTCGTGGACCAGCAGGGCAACATCTTTCTGCCCGAAGTGGGGCCGGTCAA
>JAUNSE010000461.1:0-347 GCA_030539415.1 Desulfovibrionaceae bacterium | reverse complement strand
TGGCGGGACTCAAGCAGTCAGCCCTTTCCGGCGCTGTCAGAGCGAAACTGACCTCTGTCTTCCCGGAAAATGTTGAAATCTACGTCAATCTGCAGTCCGCCCAGCCCGTGGCCGTCTATGTGGCCGGCTCCGTCCCCAATCCCGGCCGCTATGCCGGCGGCCCTCAGGACTCGGTCATGTCCTTTCTGGACCGGGCCGGCGGCATCCTGCCCGAACAGGGCAGCTACCGCAATATCAAAGTCCTCAGAGGAAAGAAGACCATAGGCCGGGTGGACCTCTACAGCTACATACAGGACGGCTCCCTGCCAAACATCCGCTTCAGGGACGGGGACACCATATTGGTGGAG
>JAUNSE010000460.1 GCA_030539415.1 Desulfovibrionaceae bacterium | reverse complement strand
GTCCCGTGGACGCCGTGCAGGTCTTTGCGCACATGCAGGGAAATCATGCTCCGCCTCCCGCGGGCGCGCTCTTTGTCGCGCGCTTTCTGCCGCCGCGGCCTATGCGGGCCGACAGGAAGGAGTCGGCGGCCACCAGGATGGACAGGCAGATGAATGAAGTGAGCAGCACCAGCGACAGGGCCTTGGGGTCGTCGCCGGCCTGAAAGGCGTCATAGATGGCCAGGGCCAGGGTCTGGGTGCGGCCGGGAATGTTGCCGGCTATCATGAGGGTCGCGCCGAACTCGCCCATGCCTCTGGCGAAGGCCAGCATGGAGCCGGCCAGAATGCCGCGCCAGGCGAGCGGCAGGGTCACCATGAGAAAGATCTTGCTCTCGCTGGCGCCCAGGGTGCGGGCAGCGTCCTCGTAGCGCGGGTCAACGGACTCGAGCGCCGCCCTGGCCGACTTGTAGATCAGCGGGAAGACGACCACCGTGGCGGCCACCACGGCGCCCTCCCAGGTGAAGATGAGCTCGATGTTCATGGAGGCGAGCCAGGGCCCGAGCACGCCGCGCCGGCCGACCACGAGGATCAGGTAGTAGCCCAGCACCGTGGGCGGCAGAATCATGGGCAGGGTGCACAGGGCGTCCAGCACCTTGGAGAAGAAATTCTTGCGCCGCATCTGGAAGCGGGCCACGGCAAGGCCTGTCACCAGCGCGAAAAGAGTCGCGAGACCGGCGACTTTCAGGGAGAGATAGATTGGAAACCAGGGTGGTACGGGCAGATCCCAGAGCATGGCACAAACTCGGCAGAAGGGTAAAAGACTGTCCAAGTATAGCATGCGGGACGTCCGGCGCAACGCGGACACGCTTTTGATGAAAAAGGTATTTTTCCCCTCAGCCCGGCACTCGTCTCTGGCAGCCGTCAACACATGATTTTCACGCGACAAATTTGATCAGGAAACAGTTCTGACCGTTCTGCCTGTCAGAATGAAAAAGAGGATTTCCGCGCGAAGGCGCGCGCTGTCTCCCCTTTCGGACGGTGTTCGGGGTGAAAAAAAGCGCCGTTTCCGTGACCCGGCTCACAAAAACAAAGCAAACTTTGCAAAATTTAACAAATCATGAGCGATCTGCTGTGAAATATGCGGGCGGACACGCGAAAAGCGTGACCGAAAGCCCCCGGCAGGCGGGCCGCAGCGCAGGGAGGGGACGTCCCGGCAAAACCGGCCCCGAACGGGCCGCAGACACCGGAAAGGGCCGGCGCATTCCCTGCACCGGCCCTTTCCCCTCACTCCGTGAGTCTGACGCCTTTTATCGGAGCCTGTCCGATTCCGCTCACTCCCCGGCGGGCGCTTCGAGCACCTCGAAGCTGTCGCCCGGACGCACCACGCCGCCTTTCAGTATGCGGCAGAAGACGCCCTTTTTCGGCATGATGCAGGTGCCCACCTGCTGGCGGATGTCGCAGCCGTAGTGGCATTCCTTGCCTATCTGGGTGAGCACGAGCTCGATGTCCGTCCCTATGCGGAAGCGCGTGCCAATCGGATACGCGGAGAGCTCCACCCCTTCGGTGGTGATGTTCTCGGCAAAGTCGCCGGGCTTCACGATGGCGCCGAGGCCCCGCATGTAGTCGATGTCCTCCACGGCGAGCAGGCTCAGCTGCCTGTGCGAGCCGTCGGCGTGGGAGTCGCCCTCGACGCCCCAGTTCTCCTTCAGGACGACCTCTTCCCGGGCCGTCTTCCTGGTGCCCTTCCGTTCGGATGTGTTGACAGAGACCACACGCATGGCATTTGCTCCTGAAAAAATGATTTTCCGCAATCTAGCCCCATTCCCCGGCGCTGCCAAGGCCTGACGGGCAAAAAAGTCACGTCTTTGAAATTTTTCGTGTCTTTTTCATGCCCCGCGCGGGGCCGGACAGGGCCGTCTTCCGCGCCGTCCGGCCTGCCGGGGCGAAGCTGCGGCCCTTCCCCACGGGCCGAAGATGGCCTATATGGGGGCATGACAGTGACGGCGGGGGTGCTGAACGCGCGTTTCCGCCATGCAGAGTTTCGCAAGCGAAGGAGCGAGAGCGATGATAGGTTCCATGAGCAACGAGGAATATCTTGAAAAGGTGCTTGCCTTTCACGGCCACGCGGCCCCGGGCATCATTCTGGGCGGCCACATGGTGGAGGCCGCGAAGGCCCGCATGAAGGAGGGGTGCCTGTTCGACGTGCTGTGCGAGACCGCGCAGTGCCTGCCCGACGCCGTGCAGATGCTCACCCCCTGCACCTACGGCAACGG